>JAJYBQ010000053.1 GCA_021778935.1 Pseudomonadota bacterium
ACCACTTTTGGTACGCCCTGCTTCCCCTTGTTTCTAGTTCTCGCGGGGATGTGGGCCTCCGTTGCCGGGGTTGAGAAGGCCAGCGATGACCGGCGCTTGCACGGGGGAGATCTCTCCGTACTCGGTGAAGATCGCCCTCACCAGTGAGGCCGGCGTCACGTCGAACCCGAAGTTGGCGGCGGGCGCTCCTTGCGGCGTCACCAGTACGCTGCGCAGCGTGCCTGCGGCATCCCGCCCCGTGATGTGCGTGACCTCTTCCGCGCCCCGTTCCTCAATGGGGATCTCCTTGACGCCGTCCTGGAGCGTCCAATCGATGGTGGGCGACGGCAGGGCGACGTAGAAGGGGATCTGATTGTCGTGCGCGGCAAGCGCCTTCAGGTAGGTGCCGATCTTGTTGCAGACGTCACCGTGCGCGGTGACCCGGTCGCATCCCACGAGCGCCATGTCGACCCGGCCGTGCTGCATCAGGTGGCCGCCGGCGTTGTCCGCGATCACCGTGAAGGGCACGCCATGCTGTTGCAGTTCCCAGGCCGTGAGGCTTGCGCCCTGGTTGCGCGGACGTGTTTCGTCGACCCATACATGGATGGGAATGCCTGCGTTGTGCGCGGCATAGATCGGCGCAAGCGCCGTGCCCCAGTCGACGGTTGCAAGCCACCCCGCGTTGCAGTGGGTCAGCACCTGCACGGGGCGCCGGGCACGCAGCCAGACGGCTTCGATCAGCGCCTTTCCGTGCGTGCCGATGGCGCGATTGATCTCCACGTCTTCGTCGGCGATCCGGGCCGCTTCGCGCCACGCCGCTTCCGCGCGCTCGTGCTGCGGCAGGGGTCTCAGCAATTCTTCCATCCGTGCCACGGCCCAGCGCAGATTGACGGCGGTCGGCCGCGCCGTTGCCAGCGCCTGGCATGCAGCGCCGAGCGCTGCATCCGGGGCATCGGCGCCCGCCGCAAGCGCGACGCCGTAGGCTCCGGCCACCCCGATCAGCGGTGCGCCGCGCACCTGCATGGTTCGGATGGCTGTTTCGACGTCCCGCCACGTATCGAGCGGGACGACCTGAAACTCGTGGGGCAGCCGGGTCTGGTCGATGATCCAGACGCGCTGCCGCTCCGCATCCGTCCAGATCGTCCGGTAGTCGTTGCCGTGTACGCGCATGATCAGATGACCCTATCGTTGCCGCCGTCGATCGGCACCTGGGCGCCGGTGGTCTTTGCGAACAGGGAGCCGCACATTTCGGCCGCCAGCTCGCCGACGTCCCTGCTGGCGACCTCGACGTGGAGAACGTTGTTCCGCTTGTACTGGTCCACGCTCAGCCCATAATGCTGGGCGCGTTGCGCCAGTACGCTTTCGGTCCAGATGCCGGTATCGAACACCGCATTGGGGTGTACGAGATTCACGCGGATGCCGTCGTCGCCCCACTCCAGCGCCGCGACGCGCGCGAGCTGGGTCAGCGCCGCCTTGGAGGCCGAGTAGGCCGAGGCGCCCGGCCCCGGCGCCGGCACGTTCTTGGAGCCCACGATGACGACCCGCCCTTTGCGCGGCGCGAGTTTCAGCAGCGGATGCGCTTCGCGCATCAGTGCGAGGTTGGCGTCTACGTTGACCGATTGAACCTTGCGCCATTCGTCGTCGGATAGTGAGGCGATCCTGCACCCGCCGGGGAAGATGCCCGCATTGAGCACCAGCATGTCGAGACCGCCATAGGCGCCGACCGCCTGTTCGAGCGCGTTTCGCAACTGTGCGGTGTCGGTGACGTCGCACACGATGCCGAGAAAGTCGGGCCGTTTGCGCAAATTCGCGATGTCCTGGTTCCGGTCCAGCCCCACGACCGCCGCGCCGCGGGCGAGCAGCGCGTCGACGCAGGCCGCGCCGATACCCGAAGCGGCGCCGGTCACCAGCGCCACCTCGCCGGCGAATGGCAAGGGCTTTCCCATCTTGCGCAGCTTTGCCTGTTCCAGGTCCCAGTATTCGACGTCGAAAATGTCCTTCTCGGGGAGCGCGCGATAGCCGCCGAGGGCCGTCGCCCGCAGGATGATTTCCATCGTATGTTCGTACACCTCCGCGACGATCGCCGCTTCCCGGGCCGACCGGCCCGCGGCGATCATGCCGAACTCCGGATCCAATACGACGCGGGGAGCCGGATCGAGCATGGTCTTGCGTTCGCCGGCCTTCGGTTCGTGGCGTGCGAAATACTCGCGATAGTCCTGCACATAAGCCGCTACGTTCCGGCCGATCATGGGAACGCGCTTGGTCCGGATCACGTGGTCCGGCGTGGCTGGACCCTGTTGCGCGATTTCCGCCACATCCGGCCGCTGCGCGAACGCCAGCGAATGCGCATCCGCGCGGCGCGAGACGAGCAGCGGGAACCCTGCGGCCTGCGAGATGTCGTGCCGCAACTGCGCCAGGTCCGCACGGATGTCCGTCCGCGCCGCCGGCGTGGCTGGCCAGGCGATGTCCCATGCGCGATGCTGCCGAAGGTACTCCTCGGCGCGCCCGATCAGTTCAATCATTCGCTCGTAGGATTCGCGCGCGGTTCGCCCGAACGAGAAGACACCGTGGTTCAGCAGCGCCATGCCCACGGTATGCGGCCCGGCTTCGGCCTCGAACCGCTGCGCCGCCAGTCGTGCCAGATCAAATCCCGGCATGACGTAGGGTACGACCACGACCCGATTGCCGTAGATTTCGCGGATGCGTGTCTCTCCGTCGGCGGTGTTGCTGATGGAAATGAACGCATCGGCGTGCGTGTGGTCCACGAACGGGTAGGGCAGGATCGCGTGCAGTATGGCTTCCACGGATGGGGCCGGGGCCGACGCCCGCGTCATCTGGGTGGCGAGTTCGTTGACCATCTGCGCGTCCGACAGCGCGGGCAGTTTCGCCAGCCGCTTCAAGTGTGCCAGGCGCACCGGCGCAAAACCGGCGGTCTCGATCGTTTCCAGGTCCCAGCCGCTGCCCTTGACGTAGAGGATTTCCTCCGGCTCGCCAAGCAGGTTGGTCTCTGCATGCTTTACGGAGGTGTTGCCGCCCCCGTGGAGCACCAGCGTCCTGTCGGCTCCCAGTAGGCGCGAGGAATATGCCCGCAGCGCAAGCGCATCCGGACAACGGACGGCTTCGGACTCGTTCCAACGGTTTTCCATGGACTAGAAACCCTCCGGTTGTGTGGTGATGATCTACTGGTCCTTCGCCGTCGCGGGGTTGCCGAGCGGCCCGAGCCAGCCGCGGCTCGCCATGTAGCGGCCCACGAAGCGGACCCAGAGGCTGGTCCTCCAGGTCAAGGACGCACCCGGATCCAGGAGCGTCATGCGCGTAAGGTGGGTGATCGCCCCGATTGCGCCGGTAGGGCGGTATTCAGGTTCATCGCTGCTTACGAAGGGCGCCACCGATTGGCCTCGCAGTGCCTGCTCCAGGCGCCTTGCCGCGGTATCGCGGGCCTTCGCAAGGGCGATGAATACCCAATCGTCTTCGAAGCGGCTGCGATGACGGTACGTCTCGTCGATCGGCGCTTTGTGGTTCAGAAAATGCAGATGTTCGAAGATGAGATCATCCATGTACCGCAGACGGTCGAAACCGGCATTTTTCAGGCGCATGAAGATGTCGTAGAGGTTGATGTCGATCAGCGCGCCCTTGAACGCCTTTGGATACGGATCGACCAGCAATTCGCAGGTGCGGCGCGAGAGGATCGGGAACGTGCAAAGATTTCTTTGTTTGTACAGGTCATTGGGGTACGCCAGGTAGATGCCGTCCGGTGCGGCGCGGTGAACCGCCGCGATTTTCTCGTCCCAATCCTTCGTTTTGATGATCAGGTCATCGTTGACCAGGACAACGATTTCGCCGCTCGACCGGGCGAGGCACGCCGAGTTGTACTCGCCCATCGTGCTTTGCGGGCCGATGATTGTCGTGGTCTTGATTCCCGGGCATTCGAGGCGATGGCTCTCCGGGTCGCCTTCGTCGACGTACAGCACGATCTCGACTCGGTCCGGTTTGGCAACGTTTTCGACTACGCTGCGGAAGAAGCGCTGCGCCAGTTGCGGCCGTTTGTAGGTGGGAAGCAGAAGGGAAATCGTCGGGGAATTCATATTTGGTGCTGCGGAATTGCGATTGCGTGGTCCGACCCGGTCAGTCGCCTTCGAATTCACACAAGGCAAACGCCTTGTGCCCGGTTTTTTCCAGCCGCTTCACACCGCCGAGATCCGGAAGGTTGATCACGAAACAACATTCGACGATCTTTCCTCCCACGTTCTCGATCAGCTTGATCGATGCCAATGCGGTGCCGCCCGTCGCGATGAGATCGTCAACGAGGAGTACATGTTCGCCGTGCGAAATCGCGTCGACATGCATCTCGATCCGGTCCGTCCCGTATTCCAGTTCGTAGTCGTGCCCGACCGTCGCGGCGGGCAGCTTCCCCTTCTTGCGGATTGGCACGAATCCGATGCCCAGCTGGTAGGCAAGCGCTGCGCCGATGATGAAACCGCGCGATTCAATGCCCGCCACCTTGTCGATCTTCATCTCGGTGTAGCGGTTTACCAGCTCGTTGATCGTTACCCGAAAACCAACGGGATCCTTCAGAAGGGTGGTGATGTCGCGAAACATGACACCGGGTTTCGGGTAATGCGGTACGGTACGAATATGTGACTTGATCGACACGACTGCTCCCTGATCTGCACCGAAGTGCGCTGGCGATTCCCGTGCGCGGATTCGAAATTGCGATGAGCCGCTTTATCCGAGTACGCGCCCCGCGACCGCGGACAATTTCCTCAGCATTTCGGGATCACGCGCTTCCGGCGGCGTGATCACCGCGCTGCCAAGCGCCCTGTGGCACCCGCAGCTCCCGGCACCGGTGTCCGCCTTGATTTTCGGCGCCACCCTCGCGACGAGCGATTTGGCATTGTTGGCGTTTGCTTGCAGTACCTTGATGATGGCGTCGACAGTGACGTCGTCATGGTTGGGGTGCCAGCAGTCGTAGTCGGTGACCATCGCAACCGTGGCATAGCACATCTCGGCCTCGCGGGCGAGTTTCGCCTCCGGCATGTTGGTCATGCCGATCACGTCGCAATTCCAGCTTCGATACAGCTCCGATTCGGCAAAACTGGAAAACTGCGGGCCTTCCATGACGAGATAGGTTCCCCCGCGGACAACCTCAATGCCGACCTCGCGGGCTGCGCGTTCGACGTGGTCCCCCAGGCGGGAACAGACCGGGCGCGCCATCGATACATGCGCCACGAGGCCGGAACTGAAGAAACTCTTGTTTCTGGCGAACGTACGATCGATAAACTGGTCCGCGATGACGAACATTCCGGGCCGCAGATGTTCCCGCAGGGACCCGACGGCGCTCACGGACAATACATCGGTCACCCCGGCGCGCTTCAGCGCGTCGATGTTTGCGCGAAAGTTGATTTCGGACGGCGGTATCCGGTGCCCTCTTGCGTGGCGTGGCAGGAAGACCAATTGCTGGCCATTTAGATCCCCAAACAACAACTCATCGGATGGTTGGCCAAATGGAGAGTCGATTTTTTGCCATCGTTTGGATTCCAGTCCGCCGATGTCGTACAAGCCGCTGCCACCGATGATGCCGAGTACAGACGTGAGGGGTTTCATCGTTGTTTCCCTTGACTTCAATAGTGGTTTTTGGGTTGGGGCGCCATTTTGGTGGGTTTGCACGCTACCTTGGGAATCTTAGCAGTACGCGATTAAGGGATGATGGTCGGTCGAACCATCGCGTACATGCGTCGACCGCGACGAGCAGCTTGCCGATCCGGCGGTGCGGAACCGCCCGCGCCCGGCAGTATTCGTAGAGCAGCATGCGCCCGCGGACGCAGAGGCGGGCTTTGTGGGAGCCGGTCGGGTAGTAGAGGCCGGCGTGGATCACGCCCGAATTGCGCGCGCTCGTCTCCTCGCCGAAGCGATCGCCGCGTTCCACGATCAGGGTCTCGCGGCCGCGCAACTGCAGCGCCCGGCCGACCGCCAGCCCGACGACCCCGGCACCGATCACGACGCAGTCTGTCTGGTCCATTCCCGGCGATCCTTTCCTATGGGAACTCGCTGCGCAGGGTCAAGAAAAATCAACATCCCGCCTGGGCCGACGACAACATGCGAACCATCGCCTGCAGGCATTTGCAATGCGTTCGGCCATCGTTCCTTGTACCAATCCGGCGCGGATTATTGGCGCGGCCCGCACCCGGTCGATCATTTCTTGAACGACCAGAGCATCGATACCGGAACGGCGATCCGGCCGGGACCGAAGGACAGCAGCTGGCTGTGGCGGAAGTCCTGCACATCGACGGTAGAGGCAGCCTTCATCTCGAAGAGCGCGAGCAGCTTTCCAGGCGCTTCGGCAACGATGTCGATTTTCCGGGAATCCAGCCGCCAGTGATGGAGACGCCAGCGCTTCGACAGGAACGCCAGGGATTTCTCGAGTTCGGTATAGACAAAGCTTTCCAGGAGATGGCCCAGTGCGGTGGGGTCGGCGCCCAAACCGAAGCTGCCGGAATCTTCGCCGCGCAGGGCCGTGGCGCAGCCCGTATCCAGGAAATGCAGCTTCGGTGCTTTGATCTCGCGCTTCGCGCCCGATGACGTCCATGCGCCCAGGCGATGCACGATACCGAGGCGGGTCAGGATATCGATATAGTCGTTTACGGCTTCCTTGCGTGCGCCGAGCGCTTGGCACAGTGCGGCGACGTTGATCTCCTCCGCGGTACGTGCCGCCATCTGGTCGATCAGGCGCCGCAGCATTTCCGGCTTGCGAACATGAGCGACGGGCGCCACATCCCGTTATGGCATCGTCGTCTAGCGTCGCGTAAAACGCCGTTTCGATCAGATCCCTGACCAGCGTCGTCTTGCCTACTTGACGGGCTCCCAGCAGGGCAACCGCCGGGAAGTGGGCCAGATGTTCCTGGATGGACTGGGCATGGCGGCGCTCGCTCATCTGCAGATTGTGGATCATGTTCCGTAATTTGCAATATATCCGCCTTTCCCGGCGGCCTAGGTGGGATGCTCGCCTGCGGGCGGGGAAAACCCGGGCACGCAGTCGAGCATTCCGGCATCGGCGAGCACTTCCCGGATCGAGCGGTCCTCGATCGCATAAATGCCGCGAGCTTCTTTCCACACGAGGTTTTTGGACTGAAGTCCTTCCAGCGCGGACTGCACGCTCGCGGCGTCGACGTTGACCGTTTCGCCAGGCGCCGTGGCGCGCAGCACGGCGCGGTATTTCTCGAGGGTCTGAGTCTCGAATGGTGCGTAATCGCGCTCGGCCACGGCCATTACCCGGAACACCGATGATTGCAGAGGCGTGAGGCTATGAACGATGCGCAACTGTTCCTGGATGCCGTCGCGAAGTACCTGCATTGCCTGGCGCTCGATTTTGTCGGCGAGCGGTGTCGACGGCTCCACGTCGGAAAAATCGTTCCGGATGTTCTCCATTGCTGCCATCAGGATCTCCGGCCGGAACGCGCATTTCTCGAAGATTGCGCCGATTCGCGCGGGGTCGACCGTTTCGTCGAGGTGGAATACGTTGCAGAACCACGCGACGAAGCGCTGGTCGAGGTGCGGCAGCGTCGCCATGGGCGCGAGGAAGAACGCCTGATCCTTCGAGTTGCGAAGCATTGCAAGCTTCTCCTGGTTGGATCCGGTCGCAACGATCCGCAGGCCGTGGTGTGCGGACGAGTTGATCTCGTCGCGGGCCGCCTTGAGCGCGAAAAGCGCCGCACGGCCGTTCTCGGTTGTCATGGCATGTTGCGCTTCATCGACGATCAGGACGATCGTGCGCTTTGCTTCGTCGGAGAGCGCTGCGAGCGCGTCGGCGAGCGAAATGTCTGCGCCGAGGCCGATCGCGCCAAGCAGTTTGTCCGGGGAAAGTTTGAGCGCCCCGAGATTGATGGCCTCCTCGATTCCCAGGCGCCTTGCAAGTTTCGCCAGCACCGGCGCGCGATCGGAGAGCGCTTCGCGGACGACGTTCGTGATCACCACGCCCGGGTCGGCCTTTTGGTCTTTCCAGAGATCGGCATACAGCACGATCGCGCCCCGTGCACGTAATTCCGGAATCAGGTCTTCGCGAAGGAAGGTGGATTTCCCGGTGCGCCGGGGAGCGGACAGAAACAGCCCCGATGCCGCGGCCGACACGGGATCCTCGCTCATGACGCGGGAGGCAATCCTGCCGGCAAGTTCCGGCCGGTGGAAAAAGCGGGCATCGGACATGGCGCTATCCAGAAAAAATATACCGAATTATTGTTCTTTATACCATTCCGGCGCGATGATTGGCGCGGCCCGCACCCGGTCGATTCTTGCGGTCACGCGCTCTGGCGCGGCGTTACTCGGGCGCAACGGCGGGACGCCACGGATGTCTTCCTTGCTCGCGAGGCTCGTGACGAGCGACTCGGCGAAAATGTCGCGCAGGATCTCGACCTCGGCTCTGGCCTGGGGTTCCGGTACGCCGGCGCTTTGGAGGCGTTCGGCGAAACGGAGGGTGTCGAAGAACGGGGTGGGCATGGCGGACATTGTTCCAGATCGCGCGGCCCGAAAAGCAAGGCGCGCGCCCGCGCCGAAGTCATGGCCGGGCCTGGTCGGACGCAGGGTCTTGCTGCAAGATCGCCCAAAGCGGTACCGCCTCGACGCCGGCTTCCAACGGGAAGCGATGCGCTCCGGGATATACGACGTAGAGCGCATCGAGCTTCAAGTCCTGCATGGCGATCCGCATCGATCGCGTCACGGCGGGCGCGTCCGCGCGCTTGAACTCCACTCCCACGCGCTGCGACCCTTTGATCATCGGCAGGTCGAGTTCGGCGCCTTGGTGGGTGGCCCAGAAATACGCTTCATCGGGGTGCGCCAGGCGCAACACCTGTTCCAGCGCGAAGCCTTCCCAGCTCGCGCCGCAGCGCGGGTGCGCGAGGAGTTCGGGAAGCGTCGACACGCCCATCAGCGCATGCAGCAGGCCGGAATCGCGGAAGTAGATCTTCGGTGTCTTGACCTGTCGTTTGCCGAGATTCTCGTGCCAGGGCTGCAATTGCCGCACCATCAACGTCCGGGTGAGCGTATCGAGGTAGCGCCGCACGGTCGGTTCCGATACGCCGAGCGAGCGCGCGGGGTCGGCCGCCGACCAGATCTGGCCGTGAACGTGCGCAAGCATGCGCCAGAAGCGCAGCATGGCCGGTGCGGCAATGTCGACGCCGAATTGCGGCAGGTCGACTTCGACGTGGCTGGCGATGGCGTTCCGGCGCCATGCCATGCTGTCTTCGTCCGTCGCGGCGAGGTAGGAGCGCGGAAATCCGAGCACGAAGACCTGCTCGGCGTGCGGAGCGCACAACCCGGAGGTTGTGCTGGGCGTGTCCGAATGGATGTGCCCATCCTGCGGAACGAAACACCAGCGCGACGAGAATGCCGCGCGCAACCTTTATGCGTACCCCGAGGAACGGGGAAACGCGGGCGAATCAACGCCCAAAACGTGCGGGGAGACGGGAGAGCAGGGGCGGGCGGAAACGCCCGCTCCGGTGCCCGTCGTCGAACCGCGAATATCGAAACGGGCTACGAGAAATGTGGTTGTGGCCCAAAGTAAATAATTCCGAGTGTCAAGTAACGCCGATTCTCGGACAGTTACTATTCACGGGCCCGCCCAGAAGGCGCCGATCGGCACTGCCCACATACGGTCGCCAAAGGGAAGGAGTTGGTCGCCCGTGTAAACGAGAACGCCGCGCACAAACGGGGCGCCCGTTGATGCGGCCAGGTCCTGAAGCCCGGAGAAATCACCGCGTGCGATGGTGGCGCTGGCCTTGATTTCCACGCCGACGATCCCTCTCCCGGGTGATTCGAGGACGAGGTCCACTTCCCGTCCGCTCACGGTACGGTAGTGCCAGGCCGTTGCGGCCGTCTTGGCCCACGACAGGTGGCGGCGCAGTTCCTGAATGGCGAATGTTTCGAGCAGTGCCCCGAGGTGGGGGGACAGGAGCAGGGCATCCGGGTCCGTTTGGCCTTGCAGGTTCGCGGCCAAGCCGGAATCCAGGAGGTGAACCTTGGGCGCTTTGACCAGCCGTTTGCCCAGATTCGCCGACCAGGCGGGAAGCGGTTGCAGGATGAAAAGCGCTTCCAGCAGCGCCAGATAGCGGCGCAGGGTCGAATGCGGGATGCCCGCGGAGCGGGAGACTTCCGCCATGTTCATCAGCGTGCCGGAGCGCGCTGCGAGCAGGGAAAGCAGCCGCGGAACGTCGCTCAGGCCCTCGATGTTCGTGTAGTCGCGTACGTCGCGTTGGAGCAGGCTTGCAAGGTAGGCATGGAACCATGCCGCCCGGCGCTGCGGGTCCGTGCGGCTCAGCGCTTCGGGGAAGCCGCCTGCAGACAGGCGGCGCACCAGGTCCGCGCGGTCGGTGAGGACAGTACGAGCCGTCCAGGGGGCGGCGCTGAAGACGGCATCGATAAGGTTGTGTGCTGAGCCCTGCACTTCCGCTTGCGACAGCGGATGCAGCGTGAGCACTTCCATGCGGCCGGCCAGCGATTCCGAGACCTTGGGTAGCAGGAAGACGTTCGCAGAACCGGTCAGCAGAAAGCGGCCTGGCACAGGGTTGCGGTCGACCTCCCTCTTGAGTGCGGGGAAGATCTCCGGCGCGCGCTGGACTTCGTCGATGACGGTGAAGTCGCCCGCAGCCTGCACCAGCGCCGATGGATCCGCATGCGCGAGGCCTGCAACGGCGGGGTCGTCCAGCGTCAGGTACCGGCCGCCGCGCTCCTGAGCAAGCTGCTGTGCCAGCGTGCTTTTGCCCACTTGGCGCGCGCCGTTAAGCAACACGACACGCGTGTCTGCCAGCGCGGCCCGCACACGGCCGATGATGTTTCGCGAATACATGGCGTAATTTTCGCCATTCAATGGCGAAAAATCAACATCCAAAATCCAAGCCCCCTGCGGTGTTGATGGTTGCGTAAAACCGCGGGTCTTTGCCGCGGCTTGCTGTTGCTGTTGATAGGAAAAAGGGGCCAGGCTCGATTTTCCCTACTCCGCACCGGCAACGAGCGACATCAGTTCACGCAGGCCGATCGCTTCGATTCCTTCCGCCTTCGGATAGCGCTCTTCTCCGGAGTACACGATGAAACAGCGCTCCGGGGCGAGGTCTTCGCGCGCATGGTGGAATCCCTTGTCGAGGGTCGGTGCCAGTCCGCGCTTGATTTCCACGGCCCACAATTTTCCGCCGGGCATCTCGAGCACCAGGTCGATTTCCGCGCCGGCGGCGGTGCGATAGAAGCTTGCGTTGACGCGCTCCGGCGCGGCGTTCAGCAGGTTTTCCAGAACGAAGCCTTCCCAGCTTCCGCCCACGACCGGATGGCCCAGCACCGCCTCGCGGTCATCGAGGCCCAGCAGGGCATGGACGATGCCGCTGTCGCGCACATAGACCTTCGGCGACCGGACGAGACGCTTGCCGACGTTGGCGTGGAAGGGGGGCAGGCGGCGCACGAGCAACAGATCGACGAGCAGG
>JAJYBQ010000054.1 GCA_021778935.1 Pseudomonadota bacterium
TCATCGCGCTGCTGGCCGTGCCGATCCTGATCCAGGTGTTCTTCAATGCGGCGCTGGCGTATCTTTTGAACCGCGTCGTCGGCGAGCGGCACAGCATTGCCGGGCCCTCGGCATTGATCGGCGCGTCCAATTTTTTTGAACTGGCGGTGGCAGCGGCCATCGGCTTGTACGGCTTCCAGTCGGGCGCGGCCTTGGCGACGGTGGTCGGAGTGCTGATCGAGGTCCCGGTCATGCTGTTGGTCGTCCGGGCTGTGAATCGGTCGAAAGGTTGGTACGAAATGCGCCGATAGCTTGGCGCGGGCGCGTGGATGCAGTGCTGGCGCGGGAAAACGGAGGCGGCGTGAACCGGGCTATCGGCTTTGTACTGGGCGACACCTCCTTGGGTACGGCGCTTGTCGCGTGCGCCGATGCGGGCATCTGTTGCCTGGCGCTCGGCGACGACCGGGACGCGCTCATTGCCGAACTGCGGCAACGGTATCGGGATTCGCGCCGGATCGAAGACGGCGCCGGCATCGTGCGGATCGCGGCGCAAGCGCTCCGCTTCGTCGAAGCATCCTGGACCGACATGACCCTGTCCCTCGACCTGCACGGTACCGAATTCCAGTTGCAGGTCTGGCGGACGCTGTGTGGGGTTCCTCCCGGGCGAACCGCGAGCTACGCCGACATCGCCCGGTCTGTCGGCCGGCCCGCGGCAGCGCGCGCGGTTGCCCGGGCCTGCGGCGCCAATCCGGTGGCGGTGCTCGTGCCCTGCCATCGGATCATCCGGCAGGACGGGTCGTGTTCCGGGTATCGCTGGGGCGCCGAACGCAAGCGGCGGCTCCTCGAGCGCGAAGCCGCCGCCGTTGCGGGGCCGGCCTATTGCCGGCCTTCGATCGGATTGCCGTAAAGCGGACGCGCGCCGAAGTGGGTGCTGACTGCGTACGCCAGACCGGAGGCCACCAGCACCGGCAGGGTCAACTGGAACTGGTTGGTCATTTCCAGCACGATGACGATCGCCATCAGCGGCGCGTGCGTGACGGCCGCGAGCACGGCGGCCATGCCGATGACCGCAACCACCCGCGGGTCGGCGACCAGGGTCGGGGCGATGTGGGGCGTGATGCAGGCCATCAGGTAGCCGCTGGTCGCACCCACGAAGAGGGTCGGTGTGAACACTCCGCCGATCGCACCCGATCCCGCGCTCAGGATCGTCGCGACCACCTTGGCTGCAAAAATCACCGCCACCCAGGCCCAGGGGGAGCCTCCTTGCAGCACGGTCGACACCACGCTGTAGCCGTTGCCCCAGACTTCCGGCACGGCGGCCGAAAGCAGGCCGACCAGCAGGCTGCCCAGCCCGAAACGGGCCGGCAGGGAAGGCGTGAGCGCGGCAAAGACCGCACGGGAGCGTTCCAGCACCGTGAGCAGCATCCACCCGATGCCGCCGCACGCCACGCCGGCCAGGATGGCGATCCCGATGCTGGCCGGAGCCAGGGCGACAGCGGGCATCTCATAGAGTGGCCGCGGCTCCACGAACCAGTAGATCAGTCCGCTGGACGTCGCCGCAGCGAGCAGGACGGGGGCCACGGTATTGCGGGCGAGGAATCCCAGCGCCAGCTCGAGCACGAACACGACGCCGGCGATCGGCGCATGGTATGCCGCGCCAATGCCCGAGGCGATGCCGCAGACGAGGAGCGCATCGCGGTGCTCGGCGGAAAAGGGAAAAAAACGCGCCAGCAAGGAGGCGAACCATGCGGCCAGCTGCACCATCGCGCCCTCGCGGCCGATCGAGGCACCGGTGCTCACCGAAAGCAGGGACGAAACGCTGCGCACGAACGTCGCACGGTCGTTGAGGGCGACCGTTCCCTGGCGCGCGGCGTCGATGTAATCGATGTTCTCCGCGCCGGCCGGCCCGCGCGCCGCCCAGCGCAGTCCCCAATGGAGGACGAGGCCGGCAGTCAGTCCGCCGGCCGTCACCACCAGCGCCCGATGCCAGGGCGCGAGCGCCGTTGCCGCCGCGACCAGGCTGCCCCCGACGCCGGTCAGGGCGGTGGCGATGACGTTGATCGCCGCACGGAACAGCAGTGCGGCGGAGGCGGCCAGGGCGCCTGTGACGACTGCCGCCGGCCAGAGATAGACGGATGCCGGGAGCCGGAATGTCCGCATGGAGACTAGGGCGCCGTGCCGGCTACCGGCGCGTTCGCCCGGTATGCGCCTTGCAGTGCGAGCATCCACCCGGGGTATTCCTCCGGCAGCGCGCTGACCGCGTCGAGGGCCTGCAGCTCCTCGGCGTCGAGGGTGAGTTCGGCTGCGGCCAGGTTGTCGCGCAGCTGTTCGACGGTCTTCGCGCCGACGATGACGGTGGTGACGTCGCGCTGCGCAAGCAGCCAGGCCAGGGCGATCCGGGCGATCGAAACGCCCCGCCGCTCCGCCATCGGCCGCATGGCGTCGATGCACGCGAACGCCCGCGCTTCATCGACCGGCGGGAATGCGCGCTGGGCGCGCCGGCTGCCGTCCGGCGCCTGGCCGCCGCGGGAGAACTTGCCGCTGAGCAGGCCGCCGGCGAGCGGACTCCAGACCATCAGGCCCAGTTGCTGATCGCGCAGCAGCGGGAGCAGTTCGCGCTCGATGTCGCGCCCGGCAACGGTGTAATACGCCTGCACGCTGACGAAGCGGCTCCCGCGGCTGGCGTCGGAAACCGCCAGCGCCTTCATGATCTGCCAGGCTGCGAAATTGGATACGCCGATGTAGCGCACCTTGCCCGAGCGGACGAGGTCGTCGAGCGCCGCCAACGATTCTTCCAGGGGCGTCAGCGGGTCGAAGCCGTGCAACTGGTACAGGTCGATGTGGTCGACCTGGAGGCGTCGCAGGCTGGCGTCGACCTCGTTCATCAGGTGGTATCGCGACTGGCCGCGGCCGTTCGGCAGGTCGTTCATGACGCCGGTCGCCTTGGTGGCGATGACCAGTTCGTCGCGCGGCAGGCCGAGGGTGCGGATTGCCTCCCCGAGCAGTGACTCCGACTGCCCGTGCGAATAGACGTTTGCGGTATCGACGAAGTTGACGCCGACATCGAACGCCGCCTTGACGATTTCGTTGACGGCGCTGCGTCCGAGGCTGCCCATGACCTTCCAGAAGCCCGCGCCGCCGAAGGTCATGGTGCCCAGGCACATTTCCGATACGTACAGGCCGGTGCGCCCCAGCAGACGATATTTCATGGTCCTCCCCTCCTTCCGGGAAAGTCGTACTGTACCCGGGAGGCTTACGATTGCGCAGGAGCGACGGCATCGTCGCGGGCGGCAGCGGTTCGATCGCAACGAGGAGCAGAGATGTCCCAGGTCACATTGAAGGGAAGCTGTCTGTGCGGCGAGGTCGCATTCGAGATCGAAGGCGACGCGCGGCATTTCTACCATTGCCATTGCTCGCGCTGTCGGAAATCCACCGGCACCGGCCATGCGACGAACCTGATGTTGATGAATGCCAAGGTCGCGTTCACGAGCGGAGAATCGCTGTTGCGGTACTTCAAGCCGCCGCAGGCGCAGCGCTTCACCCGGCAGTTCTGCGGCAACTGCGGCAGCCCGGTGCCGCGTTACGTGCCCGAGATGGGCTTCGCGCTCGTCCCGGCCGGGTCGGTCGACAGCGAGATTCCGCTCACGCCGCAGGCGCGCATCTACTGGGATTCCCGGGCGGCGTGGTCCTGCGGCGACGAACCGCTGCCGCGGTTCGCCGAGGGGCCGCAGTCCGAACGGCGATGATCGGATTCGATGGAGGGGCACCATGCGTAGCGTCCTGATTCCGCTTGCGGAAGGGTTCGAGGAGATCGAAGCGGTCTGCGTGATCGATGTGCTGCGCCGGGCGGGCATCGAGGTCGTCACCGCCGGCTTGCGGCCGGGACCGGTCACGGCGTCGCGCCGGGTCGTGGTCGTTCCCGACGCCACCCTGGACGAGGCGATGGCGGGGGATTTCGACATGCTGGTGCTGCCCGGCGGCGGGCCGGGCGTCGACAACCTGCGCGCCGACCCGCGGATCCGCCGGCTGCTGGAGCGATATCTGCAGCCGGACCGCTCCGTCGGCGCGATCTGCGCGGCGCCGACCATTCTTGCCGCATACGGCCAGCTCGCCGGACGGCAGGCGACCAGCTACCCCTCCGTGCGGGGGCTGGTCGCGGCCGCCGCGGCGGCATATCGCGAGGACGCGGTGGTGGTCGACGGCAATCTCGTCACCTCGCGGGGGCCGGGAACGGCGATCGCCTTCGGCCTCGCGCTGGTGGCAATGCTGGCCGGCCAAGACCGGCGCGACGAGGTCGCAGCCGGACTCGTGCTGGGGGGGAGCGGCGCCGAGAAATGATCGCCGAACTGGAGCGTTGCTATCCGATCCTGGCCGAACTATCGCCGGCCGCCCGCGGCGAGCTGTCGCGGGCGCTGCGCTGGCTGGAGTTGCCGGGGAACGCGATGGTGTTCGACGAGCGACAGTCCTGCGTCGGTTTTCCCTTGGTGGTCCGCGGCGCCGTGCGGGTAAGCAAGCTGGCGCCAAATGGACGCGCCATCACGCTGTACCGCGTCACGCCCGGCGAAAGCTGCATCATCACTACGAGTTGCCTGCTGGCGTCGAGCGTCTACAACGCGCACGGGCAGACGGAGGGGCCGACGGCGCTGGCCCTGGTGCCGGCGCCGCTCTTCGACGCCTGGCTGGCAGAGCCGCCGTTCCGGCGGTTCGTGTTCGGGCTGTTCGCCGACCGCATCGCCGACCTCATGCAACTGGTCGAGGCGGTGGCCTTTCGCCGCCTCGACCAGCGCTTGGCGGCCCTGCTTCTGGAGCGGGGTCCGACCGTGCTGGCAACCCATCAGCAACTCGCCGACGAACTGGGTAGCGCGCGTGAGATCGTGAGCCGTCTGCTGAAACACCTGGCCGAGGACGGCGCGATCGCGGTTCGCCGGGAGCGGATCGATGTACTGGACGCGGATTCCCTGCGGCGCCGGGCCGACGGATCACCGTAATCCGGGACGGCGCCGGGTTTCCGCACGGCGCGGTGATGAACATCACAGACATGCCCGGTCGCTCGTGGTGCAATGGCGGTGTCGGCCGGGTGGCCGACGAACCGATGAAGATGGGAGGCCGTCGTGAAGATCAATGAGGGTGGTTTCGATCGCGTGTTGCGGATCGTGCTCGGTGGGGTGCTGGTGGCACTGGCGTGGAAGGGAACGATTGGCGCCTGGGGGTGGATCGGCGTCGTTCCGCTGGTAACCGGTGCGATCGGGCTGTGCCCGCTGTATGGCGTCCTGGGAATCAGCACCTGTCCGATGCGGAAGGCGGGTTAGGGCTGCTGCGCGGTGCGCCGTGGCGTCAGAATGGATCCGCGGCGAAGCCGAGCGTGAAGAGAATGATGACGAGCACGAAGGGCATGCTGCGGAACGCCACCGTGCGGGTGAAAGGGAGGTCTTTCCAGAACAGGTAGCCCCATACGATCAGCAGGATCGCGATCGTAGGGCCACCGATCCAGAACTCGACGTCTTGGAGAGTCCAGGCCGTGGGGTGTTGGGGGGTCATGGCAGGGGAAACCCGGGGGTGGTGGACGAAAGCAGATTCTGCGGTCAAACGCGCTCCGCGCAATCCACCCCGTTCCGGGTACCCCGGCCGGATAGGGGGTACGAGCGGCCTGCGTCACGCCTGCGGGCCCGCAGGCCCGCGCGACGCCCCGGTGCTCACTTCCCCGGAAGAAAAAGCGCGGCGGAGGATCTCCCCCTTCCGCGCTTGGCGTGCGTCGCGATTACCGCGCGCTCTTGGCAATCGTCAGGGCCAACACAGCGAATACGGCGAGTCCGCCAAAAAGCGTAATGATCCAAACCATGAAACACCTCCCCTGTCGTGGTTGATGGGCGCGAAAGCCCCGGATTCCGGAAGCAACCGATCATGCGCCCCGGTGCTTCCTCTGCGCCGGACGGCACGGCCGCATTGTTCCTGATTTTTCGGCGATTGTACCCATTTTGTCCTGTTGGGCAAGCGTCGCGTCCGAGTCGACCGCGATCGATGGGCCGCGGCGCGCGGACGGGATCGCCACCGTCAATGGGCGCGGCACGGCGCGACCTGCCGTACGGGCGGGATGGTGGACGGGTCGAGGGTTTCGGCGTAGTGTCGCCGCATGACAGCAAAAGGCGAATCGTACAAATCGGAGTTGCGCCGCCTGCAGATCGAGTTGGTTCGCGCGCATCGGCACGCCATTGCGCATGGGCAGCGCGTTCTCGTGATCTTCGAGGGGCGCGATGCCGCCGGCAAGGATGGGACGATCAAGCGCATCGTCGAGCATCTGAGCCCGCGCGACACGCGCGTGGTGGCGCTGAGCAAGCCATCGGACCACGAACTGGGTCAGTGGTACTTCCAGCGATACGTTTCCCACTTGCCCACCGCCGGGGAGTTCGTGCTGTTCAACCGGAGCTGGTACAACCGGGCCGGCGTGGAACGGGTGATGGGCTTCTGTACCGAGGCGGAAACCGAAACCTTCCTGCATGGCGTCGTACCCTTCGAGCGGATGCTCGGACAGGCGGGAATCCAGGTGATCAAGTACTACCTCGATATCAGCCGCGACGAGCAGACTCGGCGGCTGAAGGCCCGCGCTTCGGACCCGCTCACGCAATGGAAGTCCAGTCCGGTCGACGCCGCGGCGCCGGGGCACTGGGATGACTATTCCCGTGCGCGCGACGAAATGTTGCGCCGGACCCACGACCGTGCGGCGCCCTGGGTCATTGCCCGGGCCGACGACAAGAAACTGGCGCGGCTCAACGTCATCCGCGATCTCGCGCGCCGGATCGAGTGGCCGGACAAGGCGAAAAACCTGCCGGAACCCGACGAGCGGGTGGTATTCGAATACCGGCCCGGCCGCGCGAACCGCCTCGCGAAATGAGTGCTGCGCGCCGACGCACCCCACAGCCGTAAGAGGTGGAGGCTGGCGGCACTAGCTTTCGCTGTGTGCCGCGTCCCGCGATTTCTTCGGCACCCGCTTGCGCGCCGGAGGCGCAAACCAGTCCCGCTGCTGCGCCGTATCGTCGAGCTGCTGCGCAATGCGTCCGCAGACCAGGTCGCACAAGGCGTAGATCGAATCGTCCGCGATGCGGTAATACACCGCCGTGCCGCGGCTCTCCCGGGCGACCAGTCCATGCTGCGTCAGCATCGCCAGATGGCGCGAGATGTTGGCCGAGGTATAGCCGCACAGATGTGCGAGTTCGCCGACGTTGTGTTCGCGCTGGCGCAGCAGGTTGAGGATCTGCAGGCGTGTCGGTTCCGACAGGACCTGGAAATATGCCGCGACCTGCTCCAGTGCTTCGATTGGCAGTCCATCCATCCGTGCGCATACCGCTTTGGGTGTGGTGGTCATCGTGATGCCTCATGCGGTTGGAATCTTCCGGCAACTGCCGGCGCCTCCAGGGTGCCGCCGCCCGATCCCATGTCGATGGTACCTCGTTGCGGGATCCGGGATGCGGCATTTTTATCGCTTGACTAATTAGCTGATTAGTTACATAGTACGCAAAACGGCGGTACGGCGCCATACCTGGTTGGGGTGATTCCCGGCGGAATGCCGGGAACGCGGGGGAGAGTCGGTTGCTTTCCCGGTCCGCACTCCTTGCACGCAGGGTTTTTCGTGGGGAAGATCTGCAGGCGCCGTTGTTGGATGAAAACGAACTGTTTGCGAGGTGGCAATGGTGGATGGGCACGGAGGGTCTCGATCGGCAATCCGCGTTCGGGCGGCGTGGCGCCGGCCGGCATGGGTTCCGGCGATGCTGATCGCCGCAGCGGTGGCCTTCGTGGCGATCAGTCCGCGGGCGCAGGCCGCGGGGTTGGCGACGGCGGTGGTCGTGTCGACGCCCGGTGACGGCGCGGAGAGTTACGACGGCGTCGTCGAGGCGGTCCGGCAGGCGGTGGTGTCGGCCCAGGTTCCGGGAACGATCGTCGCGATCCGGGTCAAGGCCGGGGATCGGGTGACGGCCGGACAGGTGCTCGTCCGGATCGATGCGCGGGCGGCCGAGCAGGATGCCGCGGCCAGCGAGGCGCAGGTTCGGGCGGCGCGCGCGGCACTCGACGTGGCGCGGCGCCAGGTTGCGCGCCAGCGCGAGTTGTTCCGCCGGAATTACATCAGCCAGGCGGCGATGGATCGCGCCGAGGCCCAGTTCCAGGCCACCCAGGCGCAGGTCGACGCGCAACTGGCGCAGGCCGGGGCGGCACGCACGCAATCGGGGTTCTACGTCGTGAAGGCGCCGTACGCCGGGGTGGTGTCGGCCGTGCCCGTCACGGTCGGCGACATGGCGATGCCGGGACGCCCGCTGCTGACGATCTATGACCCGGCCAGGCTGCGCGTCAGCGCCGCGGTGCCGCAGTCGGCAGCCGAGGCGGTCGTTCCGGGCGCGTCGATCGCGGTCGATCTGCCGGGCCTCTCCGACTCCGCGACCCACCTTGCCGCGCATCGCGTCGAAGTGCTCCCCGCCGCCGACCCGGGAACGCATACCGTGGACGTGCGCGCCTCCCTTCCGCGCCGGCTGGCAGGCGTGGTGCCGGGCACCTTCGCGCGGCTCTGGCTGCCGGCGCCGGCGGGTGCGGCGACGCGCATCTTCGTGCCGGCGAGCGCCGTGGTCGTGCGGGCGGAAATGACCGGACTGTACGTGCTGGACGCCAAGGGCGATCCGCTGCTGCGCCAGGTGCGCCTCGGGCGCCGTGACGGCGACCGGGTCGAGGTTCTGGCCGGCGTCAGCCCCGGGGAGCGCATCGCGCTCGATCCCCAGGCCGCGGCACGGGTGCGCTGATGACCCGACATCACGCCGACTCCCGCCTGGGCGTGTCGGGTCGCCTGGCCGGGTTTTTCATGGAGCACCGGCTCACGCCGCTGCTCGCCCTCGTCGCCCTGCTGCTTGGAACCTTCGCGCTGTTGGTGACGCCGCGTGAGGAGGACCCGCAGATCAACGTGACGATGGCCAATGTGCTCATCCCGTTCCCGGGGGCGAGCGCGCGCGACGTCGAACAGATGGTCGCGGGTCCGGCCGAACAGGCGCTGTCGCGCGTCGTCGGCATCGACCATGTGATGTCGGTGTCCCGCCCGGGCATGGCGGTTCTCACCGTGCAGTTCAAGGTCGGCGTGCCCCGCACCACCGCCCTGGTGCGGATGTACAACACCGTCGAGTCGCACCGTGACTGGTTTCCCCGCGGCCTCGGGGTGCTGCCGCCGGTGGTCAAGCCCAAGGGCATCGACGACGTGCCCATCGTTGCGCTGACGCTCTACCGCACCGACGGCCAGGGCGGCGCCGATGACGTGGAGCGGGTCGCGCACAGCATCGAGTCCGATCTCAAGCGCGTCCCGGGGGTGCGCGAGGTCACCACGATCGGCGGCCCGGGCCGCGCCGTGATGGTCTACATGGATCCCGCCCGCATGGCCGGCGCGGGCGTGACCGTGGCGAACCTGCGCGCCGCACTGCAGGCGGCGAACGAGGGCTTGCCGATCGGTGGCCTCATCTCGGGCAACCACGCCGTCGCGGTGTCGACGGGGCCGTTCCTGCGCGATGCGCAGGATGCCTCCGATCTCATCGTCGCCGTGCATGACGGTCGCCCGGTGTATCTCAAGGACGTCGCCTCGGTGCGCGACGGTCCGCCGCCGCCCGAGCACTACGTGTGGTACGCCGACGACGGCGGCGGCAACGTCCACAACCATGCCGGCCCTTGGCCCGAATATGCGGCGGTGACCCTCGCCATCACCAAGAAGCCGGGCGAAAACGCGATCCAGGTGGCCGACGCCGTGATGCGCCGGGCGGCTGTCCTGCGCAACACGGTGATCCCCGCCGACGTGCACGTGGCGGAGACGCGCAACTACGGCAAGACCGCCAACGACAAGGCGCAGAAGCTGATCGAGAAGCTGTTGTTCGCGACCGCATCGGTCGTCGCGCTGGTGTATCTCGCGATGGGCCGGCGGGAGGCGCTGATCGTCGGCAGCGCGGTGATCCTGACGCTGACGGTGACCCTGTTCGCGTCCTGGGCCTGGGGGTTCACGCTGAACCGGGTATCGCTGTTCGCCTTGATCTTCTCCATCGGGATCCTCGTTGACGACGCGATCGTGGTCGTCGAGAACATCCATCGCCATCATCAGCTGTTCCCCGGCAAATCGCTGGCCGAGATCATTCCCGGCGCGGTCGACGAGGTCGGCGGACCGACGATTCTCGCCACCCTGACGGTAATCGCCGCCTTGCTCCCGATGGCCTTCGTGACCGGGCTCATGGGTCCGTACATGAGCCCGATCCCGATCAACGCCAGCATGGGCATGTTGCTCTCGCTCGCGATCGCCTTCGTTGTCACGCCCTGGCTGGCGCGGCGCTGGATGAAGGGGCATGCCGCGGCCGCCAACGAGGCCTGCGGCCCCGAGCATGATGGCGTGTCGGTGAGCCGCCTGACCGCAACCCTCGCTCCGGTGTTCCAGCGGGTCTTCCGTCCCCTGCTCGACCCCGCGCGGGGCGGGCGCAACCGCCGGATGCTCTGGGTGTTCATCTCCGCCCTGATCGCGATCTCGGTCGCGCTGCCGGTCGCCGGGTTGGTGATCCTCAAGATGCTGCCGTTCGACAACAAGTCGGAATTCCAGGTCGTCGTCGACATGCCGGCCGGCACGCCGCTGGAAAAAACCGCCGCCGTCCTGCATGAGATGGGCGCGTACCTGTCCACGGTGCCCGAGGTCGTCAACTATCAGGCATACGCCGGGACCGCCTCGCCCATCAACTTCAACGGCCTGGTCCGCCAGTATTCCCTGCGGGCGGGCGGCAACGTCGGCGACATCGAGGTCAACTTGCTCGGCAAGCATGCGCGCAAGGCCGACAGTCACGCCATCGTGCTGCGCGTGCGGCCCCATCTCGACGCGATCGCCCGCCGCTTCGACGCTAACGTGAAGGTGGTGGAAGTTCCGCCGGGTCCGCCGGTGCTGGCGCCGATCGTCGCGGAAATCTATGGTCCGACGGCCGCCGGCCGCCTCCAGGTGGCCAAGGCGGTGCGCGCGGTGTTCGAGCGGACTCCGGACATCGTCGACGTCGACGACAGCAGCATTGCCTCGGCGCCGAAGATCAAGATCGACGTCGATCGCCACAAGGCGGCCCTGCTGGGAATCCCCGAATCGGCGGTGGTCCGCACGCTGCGCGCGGCGATGGATGGCGATTCGGTGACCTATCTCCACGATGGTTCCAAGTATCCGGTGCCGGTGGTGGTGCAACTCCCGCAGGAGCGCCTGGGCGACCTGCACTCCCTGATGCAGATGCGCGTGCGCAGCGCCGCGGGCCGCCTGGTGCCGATCGGCGAATTGGTGACCATTCGCCACACCACGCTGGAGCAGCCGATCTATCACAAGGACCTGCTGCCGGTGAACTACGTGGTCGGCGACATGGCCGGCAAGATCGACAGCCCGCTCT
>JAJYBQ010000055.1 GCA_021778935.1 Pseudomonadota bacterium
TCGCCACGCAGTCCTCCGCACCCTCCAGCACCGCCAGCCGCCGCTCGAACATCGCGACGGTCGGATTGGAGAAACGAGAATAGACGTAGCCTTCCTCAGCGCCGGAGAACATCGCCGCTGCCTGCGCCGCGCTCTGGTACACGAAGCTCGACGTCAGGAACAGCGCCTCGCTGTGCTCGCCGAAATCGCTGCGTTCGGTGCCGGCACGCACGGCCGCGGTATCAAACGCGACATCCGGATCCAGCGCGAGATTGCGGCTCTGCTTGGCCATCGCGATCACCCCTCACCCAACTCAAACGCCAGGTTCCGTTGCGACAGTTGCGGCAGGCCCGCACCGTCGACCACCTGGGGCACGAGCCGCGCCTGCTCGATCCGATCGAGATAGGCGGTCGTGATGTCGCCGGTGATGTACCGTCCGTCGAAGCACGACGCCTCGCAGCCGTCGATCGCCGGATTGCCGTCCCGCACCACGCGAGTGAGGTCTTCCAGCCGCTGGTAGACCAGGGCGTCCGCCCCGATCGCCGCGCAGATTTCCTCGTCGCTGCGCGCGGCGGCGATCAGCTCGGCGCGCGTCGGCATGTCGATGCCGTAAACGTTCGGGTAGCGGACCGGCGGCGCCGACGATGCGAAATAGACCTTGGCTGCGCCGGAATCGCGCGCCATCTGCACGATTTCCTCACTGGTGGTTCCCCGGACGATGGAATCGTCGACGAGCAGCACGCTCTTGCCCTTGAACTCCATGCCGATCGCGTTCAACTTCTGCCGTACCGAACGCTTGCGCACCGACTGCCCGGGCATGATGAAGGTGCGGCCGATGTAGCGATTCTTGATGAATCCCTCGCGGTAGTCGATCCCCAGCCGATTCGCGAGCTGCAGCGCCGCCGGGCGGCTGGAATCCGGAATCGGCATCACCACATCGATGTCGCCCCGCCGGATTTCCTCGGCAACCCGTGCCGCCAGCGTCTCACCCAGCCGCAGCCGCGCGGCATAGACCGAAACGCCGTCGATCACCGAATCCGGGCGAGCGAGATACACGTACTCGAACAGACAAGGGTTCAAGCTCGATGCCGGCGCGCACTGTTGCGCATGCATCCGCCCCTCGAGATCGACGAATATCGCCTCGCCCGGCGCGACGTCGCGCACCGGACGAAAGCCCATCCCGTCGAGCGCCACCGACTCCGACGCCACCATGTACTCGGCACCTTGCTCCGTTTCGTGGACGCCATAAATGAGCGGCCGAATGCCGTAGGGATCGCGGAATGCCAGCAGGCCGTAGCCGGCAATCAACGCCACCACCGAGTAGGCGCCGCGCGCCCGCCCGTGCAACGCCGCCACCGCGCGGAAGATCGTATCGGGATCGAGGGCATTGCGATTGCTCGCCATCGCCAGTTCGTGCGCCAATACGTTGAGCAGCACTTCGGAATCGGAATTGGTGTTGATGTGCCGACGATCGCGCCGGAACATCTCCTCTTTCAACTGTTCCGCATTGGTGAGATTGCCGTTATGCGCCAGGCTGATGCCGAACGGCGCATTGACGTAAAAAGGCTGCGCCTCTTCCGTGTCGACCGCCGACCCCTGGGTCGGATAGCGAACCTGGGCAATCCCGGCGCGCCCCGGCAGCGAACGCATGTTGCGCGTGCGGAAGACGTCGCGCGTGAGCCCCGCCCCCTTGTGCATGTGAAACCGATTTCCGCTGGCGGTACAGATTCCCGCCGCGTCCTGCCCACGATGTTGCAGCATGAGAAGTGCGTCATACAGCAACTGATTCACGGGCGTGTTGGCCACGACCCCCACGATTCCGCACATATCGGTCAGTCCCTTCTCGTATTCACCGTTGTCACGCCGTTGCGACGCATCGCGACGTCGTGCGAAATCCATTGCCACACCCGCTCGAGCGCCGGGCCGCTCGCCGATGCGCGCCAAGGCCGGGCACCGGCAAACCCGGCTTCCACGACCAGCCCGGTGACCAGCAGCGCGAGCAGCGCGCCGCGCAAGGCCCCGAACACCGCGCCCAACATGCGATCGGTACCGGCCAGATCCGACGCCGCCACCACCGACCGCAAGCCCCGCCCGGCGAGCGCCGCGACGAAGATTCCCAGCACGAGGATCGCCGCGCCCGCCAACGCGACGCGCACGACCGGCGGCGCCGACAGCGGCACCAGCAAACCCAGGGGACGGGCATAGCGATAGACGAGGACGCCAATGACCACCCACGAAATCGTGGCGATGAGTTCGCGGGTAATGCCCCGCCACAGTCCCCAAAAGACCGACATGCCGACCACGACGGCAAACGCGATGTCGATGACGCTCATCCCGCGCGGACGAGATTGGCGTGAATGCCCAGCTTCCGCAACTGCGCCCGCACACGCCGTGCCCGCTTGTGGGACGCGTACGGACCCATCCGTACCCGGTAGCGCACGCCGACCGCAGTGTTCGCGCGTTCGTAAAAGGCATGGAAACCCGCACCCCGCAAGCGATCGACCATTTCGCGCGCCGCATGCGGGGTGACCACGGCCGCGGCCTGGACATAGAGCGGCCGTGCTTTCGCATGCGTGGAATGTTGCGCGGCAACCGCCGCCGACCCGGCCCGGGACCCGGCGGCCGCGGCCTGCGGCGCCGTGCGCGGCATCGCCGCCTTGGGATCGGCCGCCCTCGATGGGGAAGCGGACACCGCTGCGGCCGCCGCCGGCCCGGCCGTCTGCGTCTCGGGGGTCGGCGTTCCCGCTGTCGACGTTTCGGACGTCGGCACCGTCGCGGCGGCAGGCGCCGGCCGCAGGACACCGCTGACCGCCCCGGAGGCCGCCGGCGCCAGATGGGAAACGAACGGGGTATTTTCGCCGGGGATGACGATCGGAATGGTATCGGGTACGGTCTCGGGAGGACGCTGCAGCAGCATCGGCACGAAGACCACCGCCGCCAACAACAACGCCGCCGCGCCGATCAGGCGGCGCCGCAAGCGTATGCGCAGGAGCCGCGCAGCCGCGTCCCCCGCCTCCCGCTGCACATCCACCCGGTCGGCAGCCAATTTCATCGCGACCCGCGCTCCGCCCATCGCAGTGCGTCTGCGACGATGACAAATGAACCAAACGTCACAATTCTATCATCCGGCCCCGCCTCCGCCATGGCCGCGGCGAGCGCGGCCGCGACCGAGTCGTGCTGGAAAACGGGTTTCCCCGCGCCATCGCCGAATGCCGCCCGCGCCAGGGACTGCGCGTCCTGGCCGCGTGCGCCCGGGGTGCCCGCCAGGTGCCAGACGTCGATGCTGTCCCGCAGCGTCGCAACCACGGCCTTCGCATCCTTGTCGGCCAACATGCCGAATACGGCATAGGTCCTGCGGAACGGACCGTGCACCCGCAACGCCTGCGCCAATGCTCCTGCCGCATGCGGGTTGTGCGCCACGTCGAGCACCTGGACCGGTCGCCCCGGCAGCACCTGGTAGCGCCCGGGCAGCGCCACCGTGCGCAGGCCGATCCGAACCGCCTGCTGATCCACCGGCACGCGGTCGGTCAACGCTTCGAGCGCTGCCAACGCCCCGGCCGCGTTGCGCAACTGGTGCTCCCCGCGCAGCGCGGGCCACGGCAGCGCCGCACGGTCCTGCGCGCGGCCGCGATAGGTCCATTGCGCCGGCTCCGGCGGTCGACGCACGTCGGCAACCGCGAAATCGCGCCCCAGGCACCACAGATCCGCGCCCACATCGGCGGCAACGGCGCGCACGGACGCCGGCGGATCCGGATCGACACAGATCGCCGGCCGCCCGGCGCGGTAGATGTGCGCCTTTTCCGCGCCAATCGCTTCGCGCGTATCGCCAAGCCACTCCATGTGATCGAGATCGATGGTAGTGACGATCGCGCAGTCCGCATCGACGATGTTCACCGCATCGAGACGCCCACCCAAACCGACTTCCAGAACGGCACAATCGAGCTCCGCCCCCGCGAAGCAGGAAAACACGGCCAAGGTGGTGAATTCGAAATAGGTCAGCGGCGTCTCGCCGCGCGCGCGCTCGACCGCCGCGAACGCGGCGAGCAAGACGGGTTCCGCCACCGGTCGGCCGTCGATCTGCGCGCGCTCGACGAATCGCAGCAGATGCGGCGACGCGTACTTGCCGACGCGGTATCCGGCAGCGCGCAGGATCGCATCCAGCATGGCGCAGGTCGATCCCTTGCCGTTGGTGCCCCCGACGACGATGGTCGCGCACGGCCAGCGCAGGCCCATGCGATCGGCAACGGCGCGCACCCGTTCCAGGCCCAGTTCCATCGGGCGGCTGTGCAGATGCTCGATATACGCGAGCCAGGCGTCAAGCGTCCCGGGGGTGGTCATGTTCCGATCGCGAGGGGATATTCGGTCCGCACGCGCCCGCGAACCTGCGATGTCGGGCGCGGAGCGCGCGGACCGGACGTCCGCCGCATGTCACCATGGGCCTGGGGCCCGGGGAGCCTAGACGATCGCGTCGGCGGGCATCCGCTGCATCAGCGCCAGTACATGGGCCAGCGTGTCCCGCATCTCCCGCCGGTCCACGATCATGTCGACCTCGCCCTTCTGCAACAGAAACTCCGACCGCTGGAACCCGTCCGGCAGCTTCTCCCGCACCGTCTGCTCGATCACCCGCGGACCCGCGAAGCCGATCAGCGCCTTGGGCTCGGCCATGACCACGTCGCCCATGAACGCGAAGCTCGCGGACACGCCGCCAAACGTCGGATGGCACAGGACCGAAACGAACGGCAACCCCGCCTGTGCGAGGCGCGCGACCATCGCCGTCGTCTTGGCCATCTGCATGAGCGAGAGCAGACCCTCCTGCATGCGCGCGCCACCCGTTTCGGTGAAGCAGATGAACGGCACTTTCTGGTCCAGCGCCACCTGCGCCGCACGCACGAAGCGCTCGCCAACCACGGAACCCATCGACCCGCCCATGAAGGTGAAGTCGAACGCCGCCACCACCACCGGCACCGCACGGATCGACCCGGCCAACGCGATCAGCGCGTCGGTTTCCCCGGTTTCCTCGACGGCTTCCTGCAGCCGGTCGGAGTACTTGCGACTATCCCGGAAGTGCAGCGTATCGATCGGCAGGACTTCGCGGCCGATTTCATGGCGCCCTTCCGGGTCCAGCAACGTGTCCAGGCGATCGCGCGTACGAATGCGCATGTGGTGGCCGCACTTCGGACACACCTGCAGGCTGCGCTCCAACTCCGCTGCGTACAGCACCGCCTCGCAACCCGGGCACTTGGTCCACACGCCTTCCGGCACCGTCTTGCGCGCGCCGCCGGGCTTGATGCGCGGAGGCAGAAGTTTCTCGATCCAGCTCATGCCGTTCCCCTTCTATGCATCCGGTGCATTGGAATCTGCTGCGGAATCCAGCGCCTGCCGGATCTCCGCAATGACGCGCCCCGCTGCCGCGACCGCACCCTCCGGTCCGGCCTCTTCGATCTCGGCGACGAGGCGACTGCCGACCACCACCGCGTCGGCATGGCGCCCCAGCGCCCGCGCGCTGGCGCCATCGCGGATCCCGAATCCTACTGCGACGGGCAGCGTAGTGCGCTCCCGGATCGCCGGCAATCGCGCCGCCACGGCAGCCGGATCGAAATGCCCCGCGCCGGTGATCCCCTTGAGGCTCACGTAGTAAAGAAATCCGCGCCCCTGGCGGGCCACCTGCTCGATCCGCGCACCGGTCGAGGTCGGCGCCAGCAGAAATACCGGCGCAATGCCCGCTTCCCGCAGCGCCGCCGCGAACGCCTCGCACTCTTCCGGCGGGTAGTCGACCACGATCACCCCGTCCACGCCCGCACCCGCCGCCGCGCGCACGAAGGCCGCCGTGCCCAGGCGTTCGATCGGATTCGCATACCCCATCAGGACCAGGGGGGTCTCGGCATCGCCGCGCCGGAACTCCTCGGCAAGATCGAGCGTGGTGCGCAGGCTCACGCCGTTGCGGATCGCCCGCTCGGCGGCGCGCTGGATCACCGGCCCGTCGGCCATCGGATCGGAAAACGGCACGCCCAGTTCGACCACGTCGGCGCCCGCGCGCGCCAATTCGCGCAGGATCGGCACCGTACACGCCGGCAGCGGATCGCCCGCGGCGACGTATGCCACGAGCCCCGTCCGCCCCGCCGCCCGCAGCGCGGCAAACCGCGCGTCGATCCGGTTCATGATCGCGCTCCGCGGGGCGAAACCGCCGGAATCGGCAGCAGGCCGCCGAGATCCAGGCCGCTTTCCTTGGCGACGATGTGCAGATCCTTGTCGCCGCGGCCGCTCAGGTTCACCAGCAGGATCTTGTCCTTCGGCATTTCCGGAGCCAGCCGTGCCGCATACGCCAAGGCGTGGCTCGACTCCAGCGCCGGAATGATGCCCTCGATGCGGCACAGGTCGTGAAATGCGCGCAGGGCCTGGGCATCGGTGACGCCCACGTACTGCGCCCGTCCGCTGTCCTTGAGCCAGGCATGCTCCGGTCCCACGCCGGGATAGTCCAGACCGGCGCTGATGCTGTGCGTCTCCGCGATCTGCCCGTCGGCGTCCTGCAGCAGATAGGTCCGGTTGCCGTGCAGCACGCCGGGGGAACCGCGTTCCAGGCTCGCCGCGTGCCGGCCGGTGTCCAGGCCCTCGCCCGCCGCTTCGACGCCGATCAATTGCACCTGCGGCATACCGATGTAGTCGTAGAAGATCCCCATGGCATTGCTGCCGCCGCCGACGCAGGCGATGACCGCATCGGGCTGGCGGCCGGCAAGTTCCGGCATCTGCTGCAGGCACTCCTTGCCGACCACGGAATTGAAATCGCGCACCATCATCGGGTAGGGATGCGGCCCTGCGACCGTGCCGATGATGTAGAAGGTGTCGTCGACGTTCGTCACCCAGTCGCGCATCGCTTCGTTGAGCGCATCCTTGAGCGTGCGCGAACCGCTGTCGACCGGGTGCACTTCCGCACCCAGCAGGCGCATGCGGTAGACGTTCGCCGCCTGCCGCTGCATGTCTTCGGCGCCCATGTAGACCACGCACCGCATGCCGTAGCGCGCGGCCACCGTCGCCGTCGCCACGCCGTGCTGCCCCGCACCGGTCTCGGCGATCACGCGCTGCTTGCCCATCTTGCGCGCAAGCAAGGCCTGGCCGACCGTATTGTTGACCTTGTGCGCGCCGGTGTGGTTCAGATCCTCGCGCTTGAGGTAGATCTGCGCGCCGCCCAGTTCCCGGCTCCAGCGCGCGGCGTGGTAGATCGGGCTGGGACGGCCGACGAAGTGGCGCAGCTCGCGGCGCAGTTCATCCTGGAAATCCGGATCGCTGCGGCATTCGAAGTACGCGCCGCGCAATTCGTCCAGCGCCGCGAACAAGGTTTCGGCCACGAAGCTGCCGCCATAGGGGCCGAAGTGCCCCCGTGCATCGGGAAGGTCGGTTGGGTTCATGAATATTCGATTCGGGCATCGGCCGTACGCACCGCAGCCACGAAGCTGCGCATCCGTTCGGCGCTCTTGATTCCCCGGGATTCCTCGATTCCGCTGCTCACATCGACCGCGTACGGCCCCACCGCGCGGATCGCATCCGCAACATTTTCCGCATCCAGGCCACCGGCCAGGATCAGCGGCAGCGACCGTTGCGACGGGACACGCCCCCAATCGAACGTCTCTCCCGCACCACCGCTACCCGGCGCTGCCGCGTCGGCAAGCAGCCCTGCCGCACTGTGGAAAACCGCTTCGGAGTGTAGCAAAACCCCATCCCCGCCCATGGAGACCGCGCGCAGATACGGTCGCGCAAAACGGCGACAGAACGCCTCGTCCTCGTGACCGTGAAACTGCAACAGCGCCCCGGGGACCCGTTCCAGCGCCTGCCGGATCTCGGCCTCCGCGGCATCGACGAACAGCAGCACCGGTGTCACGAACGGCGCCGCCGCACGCGCAAGGTCCGGAAGCCGCGCCGGATCGACATATCGCGAGCTGCCGGGATGGCAGACGAACCCCACGGCATCGACACCGAGGACGCAGGCCGACGCGACGTCCTGTTCGCGCGTCAGGCCGCAGAATTTGATACGGGTCCGATATTCCAAAATGGGGTCCTGGTGTCCTGAGTCGGAGTCCGGCTCAGGACACCAGTGTAGTGCTTCATTCTGTTTGGAACGGAACTGCGTGGTGCAAGTTGCCGGGTTTCGTGCGTGCGTGCCCGATGTCGGCGAAGGATGTTGCATACGAGATCCGCGCGCCCTGCATGGGGGTGGGCCGGGCATCAAGCGGAAGTCCGTAGCCCGCATCGTAGTCCACCGCCGTCAGGTAAAGCCCCGCCGCATCGAAGGTCGGCGCGCCGCCGCGCCGGTCGCACGCCGCCAACAGCTCCTTGGCCCACGCCGGATCCTTGCGCCCGGTCCCGACCTCGACCAGGGCGCCGACCAGGTTGCGCACCATGTGATGCAGGAACCCGTCGGCACAGGCCCGAATCCGGACCAGGCCGTCCTCGGGCTGTTCCACATCGAGACGATGCAGGGTACGAACCGGCGATTTCGCCTGGCACTCGGAGGAACGGAAGGAACTGAAATCCTGTCGGCCCAGCCAGCAGGCCGCCGCGGCCTGCATGTCCGCCAGATCAAGAGGGCGAAATACCCATCCCGCACGCCGGTGCCATAACGGCGAGCGCACAGCGCGGTTGCAGATCCAGTACTCATAGTGCCGCGCCCGGGCGCTGAACCGGGCGTGGAAGGATTCGTCGACCGGTCGTGCCCATTGCACCGCAACCTGCGGCGGCAGGTACCGATTCACACCACGCACCCAGGAAACCATCTCCCGTTCCCGGTCGGTGTCGAAGTGCACCACCTGGCCGGTCGCATGCACGCCGGTATCCGTCCGGCCCGCGCAGGTCGTGTCGATCCCCGCGTCGGCAAACCGCGCCAGCGCCGTCTCCAGCACGTCCTGCACGGTGCGCCGATGTGGTTGCGTCTGCCAGCCCTCGAAATGCGATCCGTCGTACTCGACGCCCAACGCGATGCGCACCGCGGGGCTACCCCTCCAGCACTTTGGTGAGTTCCACCGCCTGTTGGCGCTGTTCGCGCGTGCCGTCCTTCATGACCTCTTCGAGGAGTTCGCGCGCCCCGTCCTTCACCCCGAGATCGATATATCCGCGGGCGAGATCGAGTTTGGTCGCCATCTGCGACGCCAGCGGACTGCCCGCCTGGGTTTCCGCACGGCGCCCGGACGCAAAGGTCGCTTCGGCCCCGGAAAGGTCGAAATCGATGAGCGGCACCGTCGCCTGCTCGGTGTTGAGTGCCAGCGGCGTCGTGACTTCCCCTTCGTCGTCGGACAGCGACGCCACCGCACCGAGCAGGGTCGGCCGCGACAGGGCATCCTCGAATCCGTGATCGCCCGCGCCCGGCATCACCGGCGGCAACTCCGGAAGGCGGAGATCCACTTCCGGAATCGGCACCGCCCCGGTCAAGGTCGGCGGCCCCGAGGGCGACGCCCCGGCCGCGCTAGCGTCGACCGCCCCGCCGGCGGGAAGCGATGTGGCGGCGGGCGCAAGCGTCTCGCCCCTCGCGTCCATCCCGAACGCGGGCTGCGCTGCCTCCGGCAAGGTCGGGGCAGGCCCCGGCTCCGCCCGCGCGGGTGCGAACTCGTACGCGATCTCGGGCACGATCTCCGGCGCAAACCCGGATACAGACTCGGGACCGGGGCCCGCCACGGGCTCCGCAATCCGGGCAACAACGGGTTCCGCCTCGGGTGCAGGCTCCGGCCTGGAACCCCCCGGAGCCGGCCCGGGCTCCGACCCATCCATCTTGGTCGGCCCCAGGTCGAAATCGAGCGCGCTGAAATCGAACGCGGGCTCGAGCGGCACCGGCTGCGTATGCGCGACCGGCGGCTCCAGCGCATGCGTTTCCTCCTGCGCCAGGTCCATCCCGCGGTCGACAACCTCCGGAGCCGCCTCCTCGACCGGAGTCGTCGGCAACGCCGTTGCGGCCTCGTCGACCGGCGAAACCCAGGGCATGAGGTGTTCGGTGGTCCCTGCCAAGTCGGGTTCGCCAACCGTCTCCGGGATCCGCGGCGATTCGGAATCCCACATCCTCGACGATTCCGCGACCCTCTCCGCGCCTGCGCCGAGTTGCATTTCCGTCTTCGGTGGCACTCCGACCGAAATCATCGCATCGCCCGCCAGCTCCGCCCCCGCATAGAGCGGATTCGACGGATCGAGCTTGTGACCGAGCCTTGCCGCCTGCTCCCACTCCACGCCGGTGCCGCCGGTACGCTCATGCAGATCCCGGGCAAGCGCCTCGAACGACACCGAATCGCCGCGCCGTGCATAGATCTCCATCAGCTTCGCGCGCACGGCATGGCGTTCCGGATTCGCGCGCAGCGACTCCTTGAGAATGTCTTCCGCCTGCTCTTCCCGTCCGTATGCGATGTATACGTCGGCTTCGGCGACCGGATCGACCTCATTGGAATGCAGTTGCGATGCCGCCGGAATGAAACTCGAATTGAAGGTGCTCGTGGCACCGGTGTCGACGTTCTGCCCGCCGGCGGCGCTGAACCGCGCATCGCCGCCCGCCATTTCGGCGCCCGAGGATCCGGAAGCGGCGCGCTTGCGACGGGCCATGGTCGCCCCCAACAGGGCGAGGAGCAGCGCGGCAGCGGCCGAGCCGAGGACGACCGGCGAGCGCATCACTCCGAGGATGCCCCCCGATTCCGCAGGAGCGGGCGCCGGATGCACCACGGGCCGGGGCACCACCACGGGCTTGGGTGGGACCTGCGCCGGCATCGGTGCCGGCGCTGCCGACGTCGCCGCGACCACGGTGGCATGCCGGAGGTCCGCATTGGATTTTTCCAGCGCGGCGATGCGCTCCTGCGCCTCCTTCATCGCCCGCGCATGCGCGGCCGCGCCATCCTTGCGGGCCAGTGCCGCCTCGTTGCTGCCGGTTGCACCGGCACCGGTCGACCCACCGCGCGCGATCTTCAGGCGATCGCCCTGCGCCGCAGCGGCACTGCGATCTTCCACCTTCGCGGTGAGGCGGCCGCGCGCGACATGCCCGCCCGCGGCCTCCCGCACCGGCCGTGCACCCGCCGCGGCACGCGCCAGACGCTCCCGGTAGGCCGAGAAGTCGGCGCTCTGCATGGCGATTTCCCGCCGTGCCCGCGCCGGATCGACCTGCTGCACGGCGGCCGCCGCGGGAATCTCCAGCACTCTCCCGGCGCGCAGGCGATTGACGTTATCACCCAGGAACGCCGACGGATTGGCCTGCAGCATGGCAACCATCAGCTGGTCGAGCGATGCGCCCTCGACACGGTGCTCCGCCGCGATCGCCGTCAGGGTGTCCCCGGCATGCACGCGAACCCGCACCGGTCCGGGCGCGGCGGTACCGACTGCCGGCGCCGCCGGCGCCGCCGGAGCGGAAACCACG
>JAJYBQ010000056.1 GCA_021778935.1 Pseudomonadota bacterium
TCTCTTCTCTCCTCTCCTCTAGGCTTTTTTGGGCGTGACATGGCGTGACATGGCGTGACACTTCCGACATTGGCGCAATCGGGCGTGACAGCGGCGCTCGATTCGGCATCGCGTTCACGCTGGGCACGCTTGCGGTCGGCGGCCGTTGGATCTCCACCATCGCGCTCTCTCTTCGGCTGCCGCTTCTCCCACGACACGACCCGGCCGCAATCAATGAGGCCCCGGTCATGGAGGGCAGCAAGGATGCGGTCAGTGGCGCCGTCGTCGAAACCGAATAGGCAGTCGAGCGACTCGACGTCAATCTCGCCAAATTCGCCTCGATCGTCCGACGCGCTGGCCTTTTCCAGCGTGTAGGCCCAGACAGCCAGAACGGCCGGGAGGGTCACACCAGCGCGCTTTGCGACCAGCAGGAACTTCGGGTCGACGACGCTTCCGTGGTGCCAGCGAAACCAATCAATGCCTCCGGCCATCAGCGCGCCTCCTGGACTTTCGCGGCGCATGGCGAGCATTCAGAGGACCGGCGCGTCGTTACCGCGGTAGTAAAGTAGCGGGCTGTTGAGAGACAGCCGCGCGCAAAATTTCTTGGGTGGGGAAGGACGCTCGCGCAGATGCCTGGCATCCGCAGGATCTCACCGGGGGCAACCCCAGTGGCGGGGTGGGAGGACCGCGGACGGTCCAGCGTCTGTGCGCGCATTGTCACGAGGACACGAATCCGGTACTGGCGTAATCGACGACCGGGCGCCCAGACGGGTGAGGCCAACTGGGATCCGGGATTCGAGCCCAGCGGACGTTGGGGCGCAGCTCCTCGCACGTGACGGCACCGGAAGTGGCACGCTCAATCGCCGGGCACTCTTCTGGCGGAACCCCCCGCGCGCGCCAATTGCTGATGCGCTGCACGGTCGGATTGCCGGGTAGCAGCCGCGCCAAATTGGCAAGGCCGCCGACGGACTTAATGGCGGTGTCGAGTGCAAGCATGGGCGAATTAAACACGAGGTTTAATTTGCAGTCAACATAATGTTGAACAACACCATAAACAGGCGTTTAGTCTTGGCACATGAAAGAAAAAGGTCCTGAAGAAACGCCCATCGAGCGCGCCCTCCGATGGGGGAGGGAAATGTCGCCGCCCATGACCATCTCAGCGCTAGCCAAAGCTCTCGGCGTGAGCTACCAGACGGTCTGGAATTGGACGAGGCGCGAGAGCGGCATGCCCTCCGAATACCTCCCCCATGTGGCACGAATACTGGGGAGGTATGTGGACGAACTCGCCGGGTGGGTCCCGGAGGGCTCCAGATTGGACAGTCTTCCGCGTTACGGTTCTTTCATCGCGGCCGAGCCTGGAAGTGGTCCCTACATGCGACAGACGATTTCCGTCGTCGGGACTGCACGGCTCGGAGAAAACGGCTTCTACGATTTCATCCCCGGCGGCGACGGGCACCTGGAGGGGCTCGCATCCGATCCAGACGCCTACGCATTACGAGTGAAGGGCGACTCGATGTACCCAGCGATCCGCGACGGGTGGTTCGTCGTGGTCGAGCCTGGCGCACGACCGGTTGCCGAGCAATTTGTGGCTATTCAGCTCCATGATGGGCGGAAGATGGTGAAGGAGCTCATCAACTGGCGCACGGACGCCCTCGTCCTGGAATCTGTGAACGGCAACCACCGCCTGACGATTCCGCTGGACAACATTGAGGCGATCCACGCCGTCACGTCCGTAGTTCACCCGAGCAAGTGGACGCCCGAACAAGGCCCGAGGCGATGATGAAGGCATCCCCAAGGCCATTTCCACGCTAGAACGCTCACAGACCCTCCTACATAGGCCGCCTTCGGGCGGTTTTTTGTTGCCCATTTCATACCGCAAATACGTGATGCACAGCAAAAGCATAAACTTCGTGTTGACACTAGAATAAACGTATCGTTTAATTTAATCGCCTCACCCGACACTCCCGCCACCGGAAACCGAAGGAGAAATTCATGCCATCTCTGAACCGCGTTCAACTGCTGGGCAATCTCGGGCGGGATCCCGAACTGCGCTACACCGCGGACGGCGCCGCGATCGCGACGCTCTCCATCGCCACCTCGCACGCCTGGAAGGACAAGGACGGCGAGCGCCACGAGGAAACCGAGTGGACGCGCGTGGTGCTCTTTGGCCGCCAAGCCGAAGTCGCCGGCGACCACCTGCACAAAGGCAGCCAGTGCTTCGTCGAAGGCCGCCTGCGCACCCGCAAGTGGCAGGACAAGGAAACCGGTCAGGACCGGTACACCACCGAAGTCGTCGCCGACAACTTGATTTTGCTTGGATCCCGCGCGGATTCCGCCAAGCCAGCGGCGCAGGAACCGGATTCCGACGATGCAGCGCCTTCGGACGAAGTCCATTTCTAGACGGAGCTTGCCATGCTCGCATCGGAAGTTTGGGTGATCGGCTCCCATCGGTCCGTCGACCGGCTGCTGCCCGACGGGCGCAGGCTTGCCTTCTGCGAGGTCTACAGCGGCGCGCTGGATAGCCTGGATCAGGCCGATGCCGTCCAACGCCTGATTGCCGCCGCCCCCGACCTGCTGTGCGCTTTGCGGATGGTTGTCACGGACGCCGCGGGTGAAGCGCGGGCGCGGGCCCTGCGCGCGATTGCCAAGGCGACGGGAGCGCGGCCATGATGATGCTCACATTCCGCGGGCATGAAGTGAACCCGGGCCGGCTGGATCCGTCCCAGGTTCGCATCGAGGACATCGCGCACGCCCTCTCCCTGCTCTGTCGCTTCGGCGGTCACACGGACGTGCACTACTCGGTGGCACAGCACAGCCTGCTCGTCGTGCGGATCCTGGAGCGCATCGGCGCGCCCGCCGGCGCCCGGATCGCGGGACTGCTGCACGACGCGCACGAGGCCTACATCGGCGACGTGCCCACGCCGATCAAGACCCTGCTCGGCCCCGCTTGGCGCGATCTCGAGGCCTCGGCCAGCGCCGCAGTGCATCAGGCGCTCGGCGTCGACGAGCTGATGCAGGAGTGGGATGGCTTGGTCAAGCACGCCGACCTCATGGCCCTGGCCACGGAACGGCGCCACCTGATGCGGTTCGATCCCGACCGCCATGCCCCATGGGCGACCCTCGACGGCATCCCGGAATTCGATGGTCCGGCAACCGAGGGCGGCTGGTCCCCGCTGTGGTGGGAGGAGGCATTCCTCGACCGGTTCGCGTCTCTGACGGGGCGCAACCGCGGACGGGCCCAAGCAACCGAGTCCCCAGCAGTGCACATCTGATCAACGAAACGGAGAACAGGATGAAACGACACGTTCCTTTCGTCTGCGCTGCCGCAATCGCGGCGCTCGCCCTGACGGGCTGCGGCAATAGCGGGACCGGAAAGACGCCGGGGCCTACTACGCAAGTCCGCGGCCCCAGCCCGTACACCGGTCACGACAAGGCATGGTTCGATGCGCACGGCCCGGAGCGCACGGCCGAGATCCATTGGTGCAACACCAACGACGGCTACATCAACCCGCTCCAGCCGCCGCACCGCGCCAATCAGCTCAAGACCTGGGATCCGGCATGCGACGCCGCATCGGACTCGTGGGACGCGGCGCAGCGCAACGCCAAAATCCGACCCGGCGCGTTCTGATCACCAACCCAACAACCGATCTCCTACCAGGACACCCCCATGCGCCTGATCATCGCACTCTTCATCCCCTGGCTCACGTTCTTCACCATCGGCCGGCCCATCGTCGGCGTCTGCTGCCTGCTCCTCCAGCTGACCCTGATCGGCTGGCTGCCCGCGGCCATCTGGGCGGTCTATGCGCTGAGCCAATACAAGACCGACAAAAAGATCAAGCAAGCCATCGAAGCCGTCGGCGCCAACACCGCGCCGGTGAACTGATGGCGGCAGCAGAGGCCTTCCACCGATGAACTTTGCCCACATGATCGCGAGCTCGATCGTCCACGGCCTGATCTACGGAACGATCTACAAAGCAATCCGCCACCTGAGCCTCGCGCAAACCGCGATCGTCGCGGCGGCCGGAATCGCCATCGTGTGGGCTCTTTCCTGCCTGTTCTCCCGGCGGCGGTGAACGGGGAGCCAGAAGCCACATGAGCGCTCAAGAAAAGGGCGTCGCCATGCTCACCGCGCAAGAAGTCGCGGCGCGGCTGCGCGTCAGCCCGAGGATGGTGTACGACCTGGCGGCCGCCGGAAATCTGCCGGTGTATCGTATCGGGTCCGCCGTCCGGTTCGATCCTGCAGACGTGGAGGCTTTCCGGGAATCATGTCGGTCTACTGGGACAAAGCAAAGCGCCGCTGGCGTTTCGACTATCAAGGCACAGTCGCCGGACGGCGAATCCGAGCTTGCCGCGTACTTCCGGAAGGATTCACAAAGGCGCAAGCTGTCGCGTACAACCGGAAAGAAACCGCGCGCATCGTTGCGGCTGGTGGTTGCCCGGAAGTAACCGTCGAGGCCTGCGTGCTGCGCTACCTGCAGGACAAGGCCGCGCTCAAATCGATCCGGCAGACGACGGAACATCTGCGCGCGATTCAGCGGCACTACGAAAGCCGCCCTCTTGCTGATCTGCCCGCGATTTCGCGGGAGGTAATCCAGGAGAATTCCGAGCAGGCCACGCCCTTGGCGGCGGCCACGATTCGGCAGCGCCTGACGCTGCTCAAGGCCGCATGCCGCCACGCCTGGAAAACCGGGATGGTGGAGCACGACCCGACGGAAAAGATGACGGTCCCCGTGGTCCGGAATGCCCGGCACGTCTACGCCGGGCGCCAGGACGTGCTACGGCTCGCCAGGGCCTGCGACCGGTGGGATGCGCGGGCGCTCGTGCTGATCGCCTTCTACACCGGAATGCGACTGGGAGAGCTCTTTCGCTGCTCCGTGACACCCGCAGGCCTGTCCCTTCCCGACTCGAAAAACGGGCAGCCCCGGATCGTGCCGCTGCACCCGAGGGCGCGGCGGTATGCGGCCAAATGGCTCCCGCTCGACGCGCCCAAGATCACGCTGCAGCGGGCCGTCCAACGCGCCCGTAAACGCTCCGGCATGACAGCGGTCCGGATCCACGATCTGCGCCATTCGGCCGCCTCAGAGATGGTCAACGCTGGCGTTGACCTCTACACCGTGGGGGCTGTCCTCGGCCACCGGGATTTCCGGTCGACCCAGCGCTATGCGCACTTGGCCACCGCGACACTGGCCGAGGCGGTCGCAAAAATTGGCAAATCCTCTCACCCTAGACACAAAAAAGCCGCCTGATTGGGCGGCATTTCTACTCGCGCAAGTGCTTGATTTTATGGCGGAGAGGGTGGGATTCGAACCCACGGTACCGGAGACCGGTACACCGGATTTCGAGTCCGGCGCATTCGACCACTCTGCCACCTCTCCGGATTGCTGGTGCGCGGGCGCGTCGAAGCCGGCGAGTCTAGCAAATGTTGGGGGCCGCGGTGCAACTCCCGATGTGTGCGCGATTGGTCTTCCGCTTGGTCAACGCACCCCGACCGGACGGCGACCATTGCGCTCCGGCCTCCCGACAAGACCCGGCGGGGATCGATGCGGAATGCCGTCGGGGGAGCGCCCTGCGCGGACGCGGCAGGGCGCAAGCATCGCTTCCGATCAGTCGTTGATGATGCCCAGATCGAGTTTCACACCCTTCACGCCGGGGACCTTGAGCGCGATCCGCTTGGCGACATGGCGTTCGAACCGCGAATCGACCTGGCCGGTCAGGTGAACCCGGCCCTGATGCGTCTCGACGCTGATGACGTCGCCGTCCAGCGCGGGGGCGTGGTTGAGCTTGTGCTGAATGATGTCGGTGATCTGCCGGTCGCTAAGCGGCTTCGCCGGATGGGCCTGGGCACCAAGCGCAAGCAGGGCCAGCGCGGCCGCCACCGCCGAGATTTTGACTGCGTTCATCCGATTCTCCTAGTTCGCAGTTGAGAAAACCTGACCAAATAATAATGTCAGGAAGGGAGGGATGGTCGCCGCCATGTGTTACGCCAACGTGACATGAGGTCCTGACTCATCCGGCGAAGGGCTCCACGCGTTGCGCGCCCCCCAGGTACGGCTGCAAGGCGGCGGGGATCGACACCGAGCCGTCGACGTTCTGGAAGTTCTCCAGAATGGCGACCAACGTACGGCCGACGGCAAGTCCGGACCCGTTGAGGGTGTGCACGAACTCGGTCTTGCCCTGGGCATTGCGGAACCGCGCCTGCATCCGCCGCGCCTGGTATGCCTCGCAGTTGGAAACCGAGGAGATCTCGCGGTACGTGTTCTGCGCCGGAAGCCAAACCTCGAGATCGTAGGTCTTCGCGGCCGAGGCGCCCATGTCGCCCGTGCACAGCAACACGACCCGATAAGGCAGTTCGAGGCGCCGCAAGACGGTCTCCGCGTGCACGACCATCTCCTCCTGCGCTTCGAACGAGCGCTCGGGATGGACCACCTGTACCATTTCCACCTTGTCGAACTGATGCTGGCGGATCATGCCGCGGGTGTCCCGGCCGTAAGACCCCGCTTCCGAGCGAAAACAGGGCGAGTGCGCCGTGAGCCGCAACGGCAGTTCGGATTCGCGCAGGATCCGGTCGCGCGCCAGATTGGTGAGCGTCACTTCGGCAGTCGGGATGAGATACAGCGGTTCGGCGCTGGTCTCTTCCCCGGACCCATCCAAACCCGCCGCGTCGCCGCCGCGCGAGACGCGGAACAGATCCTGCTCGAACTTCGGCAGCTGCCCCGTTCCCACCAGTGTCTGGCCATTGACCAGATAGGGCGTGTAGCACTCGGTGTAGCCGTGTTCCGTCGTGTGCAGATCGAGCATGAACTGGGCGAGCGCGCGGTGCAGGCGCGCCACCGGGCCCTTGAGCACGGCAAAGCGCGCGCCCGACAGCTTGGCCGCGGTTTCGAAATCGAGCCCCAGGGCCGCACCCACTTCGACGTGATCGCGAACCTTGAAGTCGAACCCGCGCGGCGCGCCCCAACGGCGCACCTCGACATTGTCGTCACTCGACCTGCCGACCGGAACCGAGGGATGCGGAACGTTCGGCGCCTCGATCAGCATGCGGTGGAGGCGCGCCTGCACGCCCTCCAGGAGCGTCTCCAGCGCCTTGAGCTTTTCCGGGATGGCGGCAACCTCTTCCATCAGCGCGCCCGCATCCTCCCCGCGCGCCTTGCAGATGCCGATCTGCTTGGAGAGGACGTTTCGGCGCGCCTGCAGCTCTTCCGTCGTGCTTTGCATCGCCTTGCGTTCGGCCTCCAGCGCGGAGAATCCGTCGACGTCGAATTCGTAGGGGCGGGTACGCAGCCGTGCCGCGATTTCGGCAGCATTCCGGCGCAAGGCGTTGATGTCGAGCATGGCGGTCCTGGCGATGGATTGGAGGAACCCTCCTCACCAGAAGGTGGCGGTGAGGGGACGGTCCGGATTATGGACTACGACTGGCCGGGCGGCTTCGCGGCCCGCACGTTGCGTGCGCGAAGCTCCGCCAGGCGCTCACCGATCCGCTGCTCCAATCCGCGGTCGGTTGGACGGTACCACTGCTGCGCAGGAACGCCCTCGGGCAGGTAGGTTTCGCCGGCGGCGAAGGCCCCTTCCTCGTCGTGCGCGTAGCGATAGCCGGTCCCATAGCCCAGATCCTTCATGAGCCGGGTGGGCGCATTGCGCAGATGCATGGGCACGGGGCGGGTGCCGTCGGTCTCGACAAATCGCCGGACTTCGCCCAAGGCGCGGTACACGGCATTGGACTTGGGCGCCATCGCCAGATAGACGATCGCCTGCGCAAGCGCGAGTTCGCCTTCGGGGGAGCCCAGGCGCTCGTAGGACTGCACAGCTTCCAGCGCGAGCTGAAGCGCGCGCGGGTCGGCAAGGCCGATGTCCTCCGAGGCCATGCGGATCGCGCGCCGCGCGAGATACAGCGGATCCACGCCGCCGTCGAGCATGCGCACCATCCAGTAGAGCGCGGCATCCGGATCCGAGCCGCGCACCGACTTATGCAGCGCGGAAATCTGATCGTAGAAATTCTCGCCGCCCTTGTCGAAGCGCCGCAGGGTCGCCGGCAGCGCCCCGCGCAGGAACTCCACGTCGACCGGGCGTCCGGCCTGCGCCGCCGCGTTGGCGGTGATCTCCAGCGCCTGCAGCAGGCGACGGCCGTCACCGTCGGCCATTTCCACCAGCATCCGGCGGGCGTCATCGCCGATCTCGATCTGCGGCAGAAACCGGGTGCGCGCCGCCTCCAGCAACTGCAGCAGATCCGCTTCCGACAGCGGCTCGAGCACGTAGACCACCGCGCGCGACAACAGCGCGCCCACCACTTCGAACGAGGGGTTCTCGGTGGTCGCGCCGATGAACACGAACAACCCCGATTCGACGTGCGGCAGGAAGGCATCCTGCTGGGCCTTGTTGAAGCGATGCACCTCGTCGACGAACACCACCGTGGGCAGGCCGGTGCGCGCCCGCGTCGCGGTGGCGCGCTCGACCGCATCGCGGATGTCCTTCACCCCGCCCAGAACGGCCGAGATCGCGATGAAATCCAGGTCGAATGCGGCCGCCATCAGGCGCGCCAGCGTGGTCTTGCCGACGCCGGGCGGCCCCCAGAGGATCATCGAATGCGGATGTCCGGATGCAAACGCCGTCCGCAGCGGCTTGCCGGCACCGAGCAGGTGCCGCTGTCCGACGACGTCCTCGATCCGCGCCGGCCGCATGGCCTCGGCCAGCGGTACGGCGGCAGGCGGTGCCGCGTTGCGTCCCGCGCCGGCCCGTTCCGGCGATGCCGGCTGGTCTGAACCGAACAGGTCGTTCATCGATCGTCGAGCACGTCCACGCCGGCCGGAGGAACGAACCGGAACTGCGCCGGATCCAACGCCGGATTGCGCTGGATGTGATCGAACGACAGCTGCGTGATCTGCCCGAATTGGTCCTCGAGGCGCATCGCCACCGGCACGCCTTCGCGGAACCCGATGCGGATGCGCTCGAACGGCGAATCCTTCGTCCGGGGAACGGCGAGGATCCACGCCACGCCGTTTTCCGCGCCGTCGTTCGTGACGACGAACTCACGTTCGAAATCGTTGGAGCCGAACAGGATCGACGCGGGCGACGCGGGCAAGGAGCCCGACAGCGTCTTCTTCGTCACCTGTTCCAGGTCCTGGTCGTATAGGTAGAGCGTGCGGCCGTCGCTGACGATGAGTTGTGCGTACGGCTGCTGCACCACCCAGCGGAATTTCCCCGGCCGTTGGAACGAAAACGTGCCGCGGGTCACGCTGGGAGCCGCGAGGCGCTTGGCCGGCGACCGGCCTGCTCCCGCCGACGGATTGCGCTGCGTGAAGTCGCCGCGCATCGACGCGGTGTGCGCGAGGAACGCGTGCAGTTCGTCGATCGGCGCCGCACCGGCCCCGGCCACAAGGACATTCGCCACGCAGAACGCGGCAACCACCCGCCCCCACCGCATCATTCCGTTCCTTCCCGATTCGGCACGAGAATCTCGCGATTGCCGTTGGCCTGCATGTTCGAAACCAGTCCCGCCCGCTCCATATCCTCGAGCAGCCGCGCCGCACGGTTGTAGCCGATGCGCAGATGGCGCTGCACCAGCGAAATCGATGCGCGCCGCTGCTTGAGCACGATCTCCACCGCCTGGTCATACAGCGGATCGCGTTCGCCTCCGGTGGCGTCGGCGGCCGCCGCCTCGGTACCCGCATCAGGCGCTTCGAGCACGCCCTCCACATACACCGGGGCACCCTGCCTGCGCAGCGACTCGGCGACGCGATGCACTTCCTCGTCCGAAACGAAGGCGCCATGCACCCGCGCGGGAATGCCGGCGCCCGCCGGCAGGTACAGCATGTCACCCTGCCCCAGCAGCGACTCCGCGCCCATCTGGTCGAGGATGGTCCGCGAATCCACCCGGCTCGAAACCTGAAATGCAATGCGCGTGGGAATGTTCGCCTTGATCAGCCCGGTGATGACGTCGACCGACGGACGCTGGGTCGCGAGGATCAGGTGCATCCCTGCGGCGCGCGCCTTCTGGGCGATGCGCGCGATCAGTTCCTCGACCTTCTTGCCGGTGACCATCATCAGGTCGGCCAGTTCGTCGATCACCACCACGATCACCGGCAACGGCTCCAGCGCCTGCGCCTCGGCGGGATCGGCGAACGGGTGGAGGACGGGCTCGCCGCGGTCGCGCGCATCCGCCACCTTCTGGTTGTAGCTGGCCAGGCTACGCACGCCGAGCTTGCTCATCAGGCGATATCGGCGATCCATCTCCGCAACGCACCAGTTGAGCGCATGGCCCGCCTCCCGCATGTCGGTGACCACCGGCGCGAGCAAGTGCGGAATCCCCTCGTACGCCGACATTTCCAGCATCTTCGGGTCGATCATCAGCAAGCGCACCTGAGCGGGATCGGACTTGTACAGGATCGACAGGATCATCGCGTTGATCCCCACCGACTTGCCCGATCCGGTGGTTCCGGCCACCAGCAGATGCGGCATGCGCGCGAGATCGACTACCACCGGCTTGCCCGCAATGTCCTTGCCCAGCCCCAGCGCCACGGGAGAGCGACTTTCCGCGTAGGCCGCCGACCCCAGGATCTCCGACAGGCGCACGACCTGGCGGCGCTGGTTCGGCAGTTCCAGGCCCATGAGGTTCTTGCCCGGAATGGTCTCGACGACCCGGACCGAAACGAGCGACAACGCGCGGGCGAGATCCTTGGCAAGATTGACGATCTGGGCCCCCTTCACGCCGGTTGCGGGCTCGATCTCGTAGCGCGTGATGACCGGCCCGGGATAGGCCGCGACCACCGTCACCTGCACCCCGAAATCCTTGAGCTTCTTCTCGATCAGGCGCGAGGTGAACTCCAGGGTCTCGGTGGCGACCGCCTCCGGCCCTCCGTCCGCTTCGTCCAGCAGGTCGAGCGTCGGCAGGCCGCCATTTGCGGTCACGTCCGCAAATAGCGGCACCTGGCGTTCCTGCTGCTTGCGTTCGGAGATCGGCGGGTGTTCCGGCTGCCGTTCGATGTGCACCGGCTCGTGCACCGGCGCCTGATCCCGTTGGGCGGCGAGCATCGCCGCGCGCTCCTCCGAGGCCGCAACGCCAATCGTCCGATCCTCGCTTTCTTCGCGCCGCATCCGCGCGCGGGCAAGAACCGACTCCATCGCGCCGCCGACGCGCTCCGCAACGGCGAGCCAGGAGAATCCGAACCCGAGGCTCGCACCCAGTGCGCACAGCACGATCAGCGCCACCGTGGCGCCGGTCATACCCAGCGCCCGCTCGACCCACGGCCCGAGCGAAGCGCCCAGCACCCCGCCCGCGGACCCCG
>JAJYBQ010000002.1 GCA_021778935.1 Pseudomonadota bacterium
AATGAACTGCAGCGCGCGGGCCGATCGAAGTTCGATGCGATCGTGGAAGCGGCGGGCGTGCGTCTGCGGCCGATCCTGATGACGACGGCGGCGATGGTGCTGGGCGTGTTCCCGCTGGTGATCGCCGCGGGTGCCGGCGCGGCCGGCCGGCAGGCGATGGGCTGGGTGGTGTTCGCCGGCCTGTCGATCGGCACGATCTTCACGCTGTTCGTGGTGCCGGCGATGTACATGTTCCTCGGCGCGGTGCATACGCGCCGTTGATCGGGTTGCGGATCTGGGAGTCTCCTTGATTTCCGTGTGTTTTAGGACGGTAGCGGCATCCAGGATTCATGCGGGCTCAAACCGTGGCCCCAATTATTTATTCTTTTGAATCAATGCGTTCCTGAGTCCTGAATTTCCTCTTTTCTGAAGCCGCGCTCCTCGCCCACGCTTCGGCCAACACCACGGCGGCCTACTCGCTCACGGACCATTCTCGGTTGCGGGAACTTGTCGAAGCCGGATTCGCACCGTGAGTGTTTCCGTGCTTTCTTCAGCGTAGGAAAATTGGACCACCGGGAAGCCGACGCTCGCGAAATATCGCTCGCGACCCCTTGCGGACCCCTGGCGCTTCCAGGAAGCGGGCACACATACCGACGAGCGGACTTTCGACTACGACTTCGACTCCCCAATGCGGCGCCGCAGCCTTCCGCCACCCGCCGCGGTCAGTCCAATCAAGGCCATGCCGTACAAGCCGAGCGGACCGGGTTCGGGCACGCCCGTAGTGCCACCGGCCGGTCCCGAGAATGGATCGAGCGATCCGCCGCCAGCAAGCGAAAAAGTCTTGCCTTCAAGGTAGCCATTCTGCGCGTCATTGACGTTGTAATAAATTGATACGCCACTTGCTGCCGAAAGATCGGCAAGCTGGGCACTGCCGCCCAGCAGGTCGAGGTAGTTGACGTAAAACGCATTCCCCGAACCCTGGGTCAGGTCCAGGCTGTTGCCGACGCTGAGCTGCAGGGCACCCCAGGCGAAGTTGTTCGTGAACCCATCCCCGGCAAAACCTGCGAGGGAAAACTGGTGCGAGGTGCCCATGGCGCCGGAGAAGATCAGCGTCGCCAGGGAGGTGTCCCACAGCGAGTTTTGCGTGCTCTGATTGAAAAAGTTGTTCTGCACGTCGAACACGTCCCCGGCGCCCCCTTTCAGGTAGCCACTCGAGCCGATGTTGAGGGTGGTGAAGGTCTGGGTGGACGGGTCGCTGAGGTAGGCACCGTTGTTCGTGAAGGTGCCCGTCCAGGCGACGTCCGCATTCGAGGTCCTGAGGGTTGCACCGGAATCCACGGTGACTGCGCCGCCGAGGTGACTGCCGGTGGCCATGACCAGTGTGCCGCCGCTCACGCTCGTGCCGCGGGAGAAGGAGCTGTTGCCGCCGACCGTCCAGGTGCTCGAGCCGGTTTTGGCGAAGTTCGTGAAGCCATGGTACTGACCGCCGACGCTCGTACTGTCGAGGTTGAACGTATTGCCGGATGGAGCGTTCCGATCGCCGCCCAAGGCGAGGGTATTGCTGCCCCAGCTGACCACCGCACCGGTGATCTTCGAACCGGCCTCGAGCGTCAACGTATTGCCGTTGCCTTGTAGCAGCACCGCATCGTTTCTCGGGCCGACGCCACCATCGGCCCGCCCGCCGGCGATGGTGCCGGCGTTGATGAGGTTCGCGTGGCCCAGTGCTAGAACGCCAACGCCTCCGGAGCCTCCCATACCAAACGCACCTCCCGAACCGCTCGGGCCATCGACACCGTCCGCACCAGCCGACGCTTGGGCATTAGTTGGCCCAGAGCCCAAACAACCATACACGCCAGTATTGCCGCTGCACCATGAGCCTCTTCCTCCGGAAGCTCCCTTCCCGCCGAATCCCCCGTCACCGCCGGCGCTTCCGACTCCCGCATTGCCGCCATTGCCACCGGCAATCGAACCCTTGTTGACCACCGCGGCATTCTTAAGCATCACCCCCACACCCCCTGAGCCGGCCAATCCGCCGGCCCCTCCATTGCCGCCCGTTCCGCCAATCCCGCCAGCACCGCCGCTTTCCGGAATATCCGTAATGACGTACGACTCACCATTAGTTTCCAAAGAGCTTTCAAAGTCGGAGTTAGGAGGTTGTTCCTCTTTGAGTAGCCTTTGCCTTTCAGCGTACCATCCGCTACCTCCACCGCCCCCCCAGCCGCCCGCGCCGCCTGTCCCTCCGCTGCCGCCTGCCCCCCCGTTTCCGCCAACAATCGTTCCTGCGTTGTTTAACCTTCCGCCGGTTAGATCAGCACCCAAGCCTCCGTCTCCCCCCGTTCCTCCATTGCCTCCGCCTCCACCGTTGCCCCCATTTCCCCCTGCGGAACCCGGCGCACCGGCGATGTAGTAACTACCAGTATCAGTTAGCTGATTTATAGCAGCGGGATAAGACTGTCTATAAACTTTTGCGGCGGATGCGTCCGGACCACCGGACGCGCCGCCTTCGCCTCCCGCGCCGCCCTCGCCTCCCACGCCGCCTTTGCCACCCACGCCGCCGGTGATCTTCCCAGTGCTCGTGACTGTTCCTACACTCAACAACAGCCCCGCGCCTCCCGCGCCGCCGTTGCCGCCGCCCGCACCGCCACCTCCAGTGCCGCCGTTGTTTCCGCCATAGCCATCGCCGCCACCGCCCCCATCGCCGCCCGCGCCCCCATTGCCCCCGCTCCCGCCACGCCCCCCTTTGACGACACCCGCCAGATTGATGCCCCCCTGGGCGTGGGTGACCACCAAGCCTGCGCCACCGGGAGATCCACCAACCGACGCGCCACCATCGCCGCCGGGGCCCCCGAGGCCCCCAAGGGAAAAACAGGGCCAGACGGGGCAAGGGAAAAAGCTATAGTCGGAGACACGACTACCAGTGGAATAAAAGAGGCCACTAAAGCCGTAAGCCCCGGATCCGCCCTGGCCGCCATAGCCCCCGCCGCCGCCGTTGCCTCCATTGCCTCCGAGCACGCTGATGATAGCGCTGGAGAGGGTGCCGCTGAAGATGGCACCGCCGATGCCACCAGAACTGCCCAGCGATCCCGCCCCCCCCTGTGCGCCACCAGATCCGGGGTCTCCCAGAGACGTGCCACCAAAGCCGTCGATGCCGGTCTGGCCTTGAGTACCATTGAATCCATTGGGGCCCGGTGCCCAAAAGCCGCCGTGGAGGGTACCGCCGGAGACAGCACCGGCGTGGCCGCCAGAGCTGCTCAGCGATCCCGTATCCCCCTGTGTGCCGCCCGATCCAGGGCCTCCTGGCGACGCGCCGACCACGTGGCTGGCCCACGCGACCGGCATCCTCAAACAGGTTGCGGCAACCGCGATGGCGAGTGTGAGGGCAGTAGGCCGACTCGCGGGATTGGAGCCGCGCCAGCTTATATTCCGTGGCCGAGGTGCAGACTGGACAATGCGCTTCGAGAGTGCATGGGCGAGAGTTTGCATAGTCACGGATTTCCTTTTTTGTCCACTGCTGTCCGATTGACGAATCGGTGGGGAACGGGTCAGCGCATCAATGAACGGCGATGTCCCGCTCGGTGTTGAACGGGACGGGCAGCAACTCCGGGAAGCGATCCTACGTGACCCATTTCTGAACGGCAACACTGGGTTGTCATGTTGATATCAACATGACAACCCAGTGCGGTCGCGCTGGATTTCCCGATTCCGGATTCCAAGCGCGCCACCGGACATCCGGGAACTCGGTTATCGCGCAAGACGCCGGCCGCTATCGCAGGTTTCACGTTTTTCCGGCGCGCATCGCGCAGATCGCTTCCACGCCGGCAACGATGTTCTCCACGGCCGCCGCCTTATCCGAGCCGCGGTGCCGCGCGGCAAACTCCTTCGCTTGTGCGGCGCAGGTTCCGGTTTCCATCACGTTGCCAATCGTCATTTCCACGCCGGCCAGGGTCTGCTGACCCCGCAGCACGAGCCCCGCACCCATCGATGCGACGCGTAGGGCCGTGAGACCCGCTTCGAGATGCTGGGGCGCGCACAACTGCGGAATTCCGTGAAGCAGCGTGGTCGCGACCGTCCCTGCGGGAGCGTACGAGACGCACAGATCCATCCCGTCGCAAAGCGGATCGATCCGCACGGGTTCACTCGTCACGATCAGGCCAGGCCGAGCCAGCGAGGCAGTCAAGCCGCGAGGAAGGTCGGGCGCATGACAGACGACGTCGGCGTCGATCGAGGAAAGCGCTTTGAGGATTGCGCCACAGCCGGGCATTTGCGACCGGAGATATGCGAACACGCGGTGTTTGCCGCGCCCCGCCCATTCGACGGTCTTGCCATATCCCAGTTCGTCAAAGACCCCAACGTACCGCTCGTTGGCGCGCGCGCCGTAGTGATCGAGTTCCGGATAGGTTGCGAGCCAGCGCGGACAATCGTCGAAAAGCTCCGAGAGCGCGACGAGCCCGCGCAGATGCATCGCCGAAAGGACGCGGTTGGCGAGGTCGAGCGCCTGCGCTTCCGCGAGCGCTGCGGCCTCCACGGGAATTTCCGGAAATGCGGGCAAGGGGGCCACGCGCGGCGGGATTTCGAACCCGGTGCCGATCCAGGCCGTGGGGATCCCCAGCGAGCGCGCGGCCAGCGCTGCCGTCGGCGCATGGTCGAGAACGATCGCGTCGGGCGCGTACATCCGGATCAGATTGATCCATGCCTGCATCAGTCCCACCAGATGGGATGCTTCGCCCCACCCCTGATGCAGGAGGATGTCGGCGTAGCTCGCCAGCTTCGCGCCGGCGTGGGGCACGGGGGACGGCGGACAGATCGGCGCCTGGACGAACGCCAGCCCGGCCGGCGCCAAGGTGTGGGCCGCGCACCCCAGATCCCGTGCAGCGACCAGCACGACGTGCCCGTGCGCCTTCAGCCGATCGGCAAGCGGCCGGATGCGCGAGAGGTGTCCCAGATTGCGGCCCAGTTCCCAGGCGACGAGGATCCGGCTCATCTACCGTTGCAGCGCAGAGCCGAGCATGGCGTTCAACCGCAGAAGGTCGGCGATGTCGAGCGCGCCCGCCGCCGCCTTGAGTTTCAGGCTTTGCAGCAGGGTTTCGTATCGGGCCTTGGCGAGATCGCGCTGCGCGGCGTATCGCTGGCGCTGCGCTTCGAGCACGTCCAGATTGGTCCGCAATCCTACCCGGTATCCTTTCTGGTTCCCGGTCAGCGCATGAATCCCGGCATCGAGCGCAAACCGCAGCGCCCGGATCTGTTCGAGCCCATCCATCACGCCTTCGAACGCGTTGCTTGCATCGACGGCGACCTGCCGGCGCGCGGCGTCGAGCTTGGCTTGCGCCTTCTCTTTCCTTGCGCCGGCTTGCGCGATTTTGCCTTGCATTGCGCCGCCGTCGACGATGGGCATGTTGAACTGCAGCATCGCCGTCTGGGCCATCGCGTTGGTCGCGAAATCGATCGGGTTTACGTTGTTCCCGGACGAATAATTGCGGCCATAAGATCCGACCAGATCGAGCGTCGGAAGCCGCTGCGCCCGCGCGCGTTCGACCTCCAACCCCGCCGCATCGACCGCGGCCTCTCCGGCCATGACGGAGGGATTATCTGCCCGGGCATGTTCGACCCAGGGGTCCACTTCCGCGGGATCGGGCGCGGAGATGCGGATATCGTCCCGCAGCGCCGCAAACGGCGTGGCCGGAAACGGTCCGAGGATCTTCTCCAGATCGGCACGCTTGCTCTCCACATCCGATCGGGCCGACAAGCTCTCGTACCGCGCCATCGCTGCCTTGGCCGCCGCCTCGTCCACATCCGTGATGCTGCCGACGCCGGTATCGAAGCGGTGCTTTGCCGCGATCCGCTGTTGCTCGGCCGCGCGAACCTGCGCAGTGGCCGCGGCAAGCGACTCCTGCGCAACCAGCACTCCGAAATACGCCTGGACGACTCGGATGATGAGGTCCTGTTCCGCGAGGGAAAACTGTGCGTTCGCCTGATCGGCAAGCCGGTGGCTCTCCCGGTACGCCTCGAAGTCCTGAACGTGCACCAACGGAATGTTCAGTTGCACGGTCCAGCCCACGGCATTGAACGTGCGATCGACCATCGGCAGTCCGGTGTACGAAACCGGCCCGCCGGTTCTGCCCATTTGCGAATTTGCGCCCAGCGACGGCAGCAGCGCGGAACGGGAAATCCGCACCTGGTCCACGGCAACCACAAGATCCTGCCGCTGCCCCGCGATCGTGGGGTCGTTCTGCACCGCCAATCGGTACGCATCCAGGAGATCGAACGCCTGTGTGCGAATCGGCAGCAGGAAGAGCAGCGCGGCAAGAGCGTTCGCGACCACGAGGATCGCCCGCGTTCGTCCTCGCGCGTTCATCGTTCGCCACCGCTTTCCGCGAAGGTCTTCTCGATCGGCGAAAGTATGTAGTTCAAGACCGTGCGCTTGCCCTCCTGGATCTCCGCCGAGACATCCATTCCCGCCAGCAGCCGCAAGCGACCGCCCGGTCCGTTCAGGCTTTGCCGATCCAGGTCGATGAGCGCCCGATAGGTTCGCGGGTCTGCCGCCGCGGATTCATCCGATCCCCCGGGATTTCCGCTTCCGGACTGGGCGGAACGGTTGCGCTGCGCATCGGAATCCGGAGAAATCTGAGCGACCTGGCCGCGGATCGTTCCGTATTTCTGAAAAGGATAGGCGGCAAGTTTCACTTCGACCGCCTGGCCGACGCGCACGAACCCCACGTCCGCGTTGCGAATCATCACCTCGGCGCGCAAGGGCTCGTGTTCCGGAACGAGGGAAAGCAAGACGGTTCCGGCGGAAACGACCGACCCGACGGTGTGCGTTGCGATGTCCTTGACGACCCCGGCTTGCGGTGCGCGCAATTCCAGCAGGCGATCCTTGTGTTCCTGCTTGCGGACCTCCTGCGTGAGCTTTTCATATTCGCCTTGCGCCTGGACCATTTCGTTTTGCAGATCGCTGCGATACTTCGACGTAATGCCGTCGCGCTGCCGGCTCTCCTCCGCGATCGCGGCCTGGAGGCTCGCGACCCGGGCCTGCTGTGCGCGCAGCTCCTGATCGTTTTCGAGAAACTGCCGCTGCTTCTCGTCGACGAGCACCCGCGGCACATAGCCGTCCTGGCCCAGGCGGCGATACGAGTCGGCCTGCGCCGCCAACGAGGGTTCGAGGCGTTGGAGCTTCTCCAGGGTTGCCGTCCCGGCCTGCAAATCCTCCTTTGCGCGCTCCACCGCGTCGGTCTGTTTTTCGACCGCATCGCGATACGCGCGGCGGCGGTCGTCGAACTGCGCCTGCACACGGGCGAACAACGCCGGAGGATCCCCTGCGGCGTGCGGCAATCCCCTTCTGCCGCCCAGTTCGGCCTGGATTCGGCGAAGCTCAAGACCTTTGCGCGCCTGCGCATCGGTCAACGCCGCCGTATCGGCCTGCGCATCCGACGCGTCCATGCGCAGCAGGACTTGCCCCGCGGCAACGGCTTGCCCCTCCTGGACGAGGATTTCCTGGACGATTCCGCCATCGGCGGGCTGCACGATCTTGACGTAGGACCGCGGTACCAGGTGCCCCGTGGCGCTCGCGATGATGTCCAATTTCCCGAATGTCGCCCAGGCGATCAAGAGCAGAAACAGCGCCGCCACGGCGTAGAGCACCGCGCGCGGCAGGGGCGCGGGGGGATCCTCCTGCAGCGAGAGCAGCGCGGGCGCGAAGGCAAGCGCCTCGCGCGGGATCTGCGGATTCCATTGCGGCGTGGAACTACTCATCTGCGCAACATTCCGGAATCCCCGACGCGGCCAACGCCGGGGTTCGCGTCATCGGCGCCCTCATCGCAGCGCCGGTGCGCCGGCAGCACCCTGGATCTGCTTCCAGGGGTCTATGGTCTGCACCCCAGTTGCGAATTGCGGACTGGTCAATGCGGCTTGCGCCGCCGCAAGCGCCATGCCCGTCAGGTTTCCGTTCATCCCGAAGTAGTAGGCCAGATCCCCGCCATTGGCGGCGGTCGGACTGCTCGCAAGCTGCGCCGTCGACATGCCGTTGGATAGCGCCCAATTCGCGGGCGAGCCGGCGGCGTTGAACTGGTTCACGAGGGAGGCGAAGCTGAACTCCTCGATCGCCTGGTTGCGCAGCGGATCCGGGCTTGCGGCGTTATACGAGGCGCTCGCCTGCTCGATGACCTGCAGCGTCACGTAGTTCTGCTCGGGCGCCCCCGAATACCAATTGGCGAACGTGATGCTGTCGCCCGCCGCGCCGTCGTGGAGCACCAGGTTGTTGCCGCTCTTGGTGAAGGATAGGTTCTCGGCATCGATTCCGCCGCCAAGCGACAGGACGCTCTTGGCGCCCGCCGCAGGCTGCAGCAACGTCGCGCCGTCTCCCAGGCTCACGGCAACTACATTGGCGCTGGCGCCCGTCGAGATGGTATCCGCGTTCTTCCCGGCAGCGAAGAAGTCGTTGTAGTTCCCGCCCGTCAGCGTGGATGCGCCCGCACCGGCCAACAATGCGGCCTGGTTCCACTGCGCCTGCAGGAGATCCTGTCCGGCTGTCGCGCCGCCCTCGAGGAACGCGACCCCGTAGCCGCCGGTCAGGCTGTCGTTGCCGGAGTTGGCGACGATTTCGTTGACCGGATCCCAGTTGCCCGCCGCGGAGAGATTGCCGCTGCCGGTCAGAACCAGGGTATCCACACCGAACGGCAGGGTGTAGCTCACCGACGAGGAAATCGTGTTGTTGCCGAACGGGTCCGCGATAACGATATCGGAGGAGTTGTTCACCACGAAAAGATCGTTGCCGACGCCGCCGATCAGCAGATCGATCCCGCTCCCCGAAACCAGGGTGTCGTTCCCCCAAAACCCAAGCAGGATGTCGTTTCCGGAGTTGGCGATCAGAGTGTTGTTTCCGTCAAAGTTTCCGATCCCCAACAGGTTGCTGCTGCCGGTGAGCGCCAGCGTCTCTACGCCCGTGGGCAGCATATAGCTCACGGAAGACGAAATCGTGTCGGCGCCGTGCGTGCTGCCGACCTGCACCCAATCGGCGCCATTGTTCACCACGAAGAGGTCGTTTCCGGTCCCTCCCAGCAGCGTATCGATGCCGGCGCCGGCGACCAGCGTGTCCGCGCCCGAGCCGGCTTGCAACGTGTCGTTGCCCGAATTCGCAATCAGCCTGTTGGCGGCATCGCCGTTGCCGGTACCGGTCAGGTTCGTCGCTCCCGAGAGCGCGAGCGTATCCACACCGGTCGGCAGGACGTAATTCACCGAGGACGAAACGGTGTCGGAACCGTGGGTTGGACCGACCTGCACGCTGTCCGTGGCGCTGTTCACGACGAACAGGTCGTTCCCGGATCCGCCGATCAGGGTGTCAGATCCCGAACCCGCTTGCAGGGTGTCGCTGCCGGAGTTTGCGGTGAGCGTATTGGCAGCGTCGCTGTTGCCGGTGGCGGACAGGTTTGCCGTCCCGGTGAGCGTGAGCGTATCCACGCCGGTGGGCAACACGTAGTTCACCGAGGACAGGATCGTGTCGGAGCCGTGCGTTGCGCCCACTTGCACGGCGTCCGCCGTGTTGTTCACGACAAACTGATCGGCTCCGGCCCCGCCAACGAGCGTATCGGCCCCGGAGCCGCTTACCAGGGTGTCGTTTCCGGACCCGGCGGTCAGCGTGTCGTTGCCGGAGTTGGCGGTGAGCGAGTTGGCCGCATCCGCATTTCCCGTGGCGGACAGGTTCGCGGTCCCCGTCAGCACCACCGTGTCCACTCCGGTGGGCAGCGCATAGCCCACGGACGAGAGGATCGTGTCGTTGCCGTGCGTGGCGCCCACTTGCACGACATCCGCAGCATTGTTCACGACAAACTGGTCGTTGCCGGTCCCGGCAACCAGCGTATCGACTCCCGTGCCGCTTACCAATGTGTCGTTCCCGGAACCGGCGGTGAGCGTGTCGTTGCCGGAATTGCCCGTGAGCGTGTTGGCCGCATCCGCATTTCCGGTGGCGGACAGGTTTGCCGTCCCCGTCAGCACCATCGTGTCGACGCCAGTGGGCAGCGTATAGCTCACGGAGGAGAGGATGGTGTCGTTGCCGCCGGCCACGACCGTGTCGGCCGTGTTATTGACCACGAAGACGTCGTTTCCCGTGCCCCCGATCAGCATCGCCACGGCCGCGCCCGCAACCAGGGTGTCCATTCCAGCGTTGCCGGTGATGGTGTTGAGCGCGTCCGAATTGCCCGTCCCGACGAGGTTGGCCGAACCGGTGAGCGTGAGCGTGTCCACACCCGTGGGCAACACGTAGTTCACCGAGGACAGGATCGTGTCCGAGCCGTGGGTGGCCCCCACCTGCACGACGTCCGCGGCGTTGTTGACGAGGAAGAGTTCGGCACCGCTCCCGCCGATCAACGTGTCGGTCCCCGTGCCGGCGACCAAGGTGTCGTTGGCGCCGCTCCCGATCAGCGTGTCGTTTCCGGATCCGGCGTAGATCCGGTTGTTCAGGTTGGTCCCCGTCAGGACCTGATTGCCCGTCGTGCCGTAGATGTCGAAGCCGCGCGCGAGCAGTTGCGCATAAGTGAGCGTTGTTCCGTCCGCAAAAACGAAGTTCTGGATCGCCCCGGAATTGAGCGCGTTCTGCGCCTGGAATCCCTGAATGTCGATGGTGTCACCGTTGGTTCCCACCCGCAGCAGCATTCCGCCGTCGGGCGCGATGCCGAGCGAGATCATGCTCGACGTGATGCCGGGACCGAAGACCAGGGTATTGGCGCCCGTCGCCGAATCGGAGATCGTCATCGGCCCCGTGCCGGCGGCATACTGGAACGTGTCGCTGCCGGAGGCTCCCGCGAGGGTATCGTTGGCAAACCCACCGATCAGGGTGTCGGGGCCGATCGTCGAGCCGCTTACGAGCTGGTTGGCCGCCGTGGCCTCGAAAACGTTCATCCTCACGTCGATCGTGGACGTTGCGCTCCAGATCGCGCCGTCGAACGCGCTCACTTGAATCGCATCGGCGGATCCCGGCGTCCCGCCCACGTACTGCAACTGCGCGAGCTGCCCGGCATTGACCAGGAACGGTTGGCCGGCCGCTTGCGCGGTTCCGTTCAGCTCGAAGTACCCACCGCCGGTTCCCGAATTCGAAATCCGGTACCAGGTGATCGGATTGTTGACCGTATCCGATGCGGAAAATAGCGTGTTCGCAGCAACCGCTTGCCCGGCGCGAACGATCGGCTGCGCGGCAGCTTGGACGACCGGATTGAAATCGTTCGGAAGCAGCGTGGCGGAAGACGACAACCCCGCAATGAATTCGTTGTACGTCATCACGGTGCCATCGGACAGTTGGAACGTCGCCACGCCGGAGGGCACGACGACGGTTCCCGGAACGCCCGGGGGATTGGGCGACCCTTGCCAGGGAGAACTGCTGAGTCCGTAGTTGATGAGTACCGTGGAGTTGCCGGTTTGCAACTCGAGAACCTGCGCTCCGCTCGTCGGATCCTGAAAAATCCGGTAACGGAGGTTGCTCAAGGTAACCCCCGCCGGAAGCACGAGCTTCGTGCCCGGATCTTGCGCCACCATCCCTCCGTACGGGAATGTCGGGTCTTCGATCACGTCCGTTGAATACCCCTGCATCGGAACGTAGAACGTCGAACCCTGCCCCCCGGAGATGCAGTCGAACCCCGTTCCGGCGGCGATGATGTCCGCGACCCCGGTTCCGGAAATCGTGTCGTTTCCGGAACCGGCCTGGACGAACGCGCCAATTTGCGGCCGGTAAAACGGCATGAACAGGCTACCAAGGTCAACGGAAACGTTGCCATTGCCGGTGTTCACCGTGCCATAAAACACCGGGTTGTTACTATTGGTCGACCACGTGCCATAAAACACCGGGTTGCCGGTCGGACCTTGAGAATTGATCGTGTCGTTTCCGCCATCGCCCGTGATGTTGTAGACGACGTAACTCTGGGTCGTTTGCGTCGTGTATGTAGTGACGGTTTCCGGAACCGGGGTCGTCGCAAGGACCGTGTATGTAAGGGGAGGCGTAACGAGGTTGTATCCGATCAACGTCCCGTTTTGGTATACCGGGGTTGCGGCGCTGTCCTGGGTGATGAGGCGAGCGTTCCGCAGGCTGGAAAGGCTTATGAAGGAAACGGTGCCGGGAGCCTGCCTGGTCTGGTAGACCGGTTGCTGGACATAGACAGTTGTCGTGCCGGACGGATACGTGGAACTTTGGGCAATGTCCGACGTGGGAACGCTTGCGACGCCGCCCTGGACCGTCATGTCTTGCGTGCTCACGCCGTTGAACTGGTATATGAACCCTGGGGGCTGCGAGGTGATGGACAGTCCATCGTTTTGCAGCGAACTCGTGAGTTCGGCCGAGAATCCCTTTTCCAGTGCGGCGATTTCCTGCTGGTATCCCAGGTTCTGGGGCGGTGCCGGGGGATTGAGAACCTGCGGCGCCTGAGTGCCGCTTGCAACAAGCCACAGATCCTGGGACGCGTTCGATCCCGCCGCATAGTAGTTCGGGATGGCGAGCGTCGTATTCCCCGTGGTCGACTGCAGGATGAGCGTATTGGGATTTTGCGGATCGAAGGTCTCGATGAAATCCGACATCGTCATGCCCGACGGCAGGACGATCTCCTCCACGCCGGGCGTTGTCCCCGCATACAGAACGGCGCTGCCGCCGCTCGTCAGCTCGAACGTGTCGTTGCCGGATCCGCCGTACATCGCCGTGCTGCCGGCGCCGGCGATCAAGGTCTCGTTACCGCCGCCGCCACGCAGGGTATCGCTGCCGGTGCCGGCAACCAGCACATCCCCGGGCTGCAATCCGACGATCTGCTGGTTGCCGGCGCCGGCAAAGATCGTGTCGGCCGCTCCCGCCGCAAAGATCGTATCGTTGCCAAGACCGCCGGAAATGGAGGTGGCCGCCGTTGCCTCGAAAATCGCATTGCCGAGCGCGCCGGTGATCGTGTTCGAAACGACCTGCCCTGCGTCATTGAGCAATTGCGCAAGCGTCAGCGATTGCCCTCCGGCAAAGTCGAAGAGGCCAATTCCACCCGTGAGGCCGCCGTCCACCGTGACGGACATCGCACCGTCCTGGAGCAGAAGCGCAGGACTTCCGTCCGTCCCCATCGTCATGCCGACCGTGAGCGACGAGGGCGCAATCCCCGCGCCAAAGTCGATCGTTCCGCCACCGGTTCCGGTCGAAATCACGACGTTCGAGGAATTGCTGCCGATCGCGTAGGTGTTGGCGCCGACCCCCACCAAGGAATCGGCACCCGTGCCCGCAACCAAGGTATCGGCTGCGCTGCCCGCGTACAACGTATCGTTGCCCGCACCTGCCGTCAGCATATCGGCGGCGCCGTTTCCGGTAGCGGAGATGTTCGCGCTTCCGGTCAACACCAGATTGTCGACGTTGGCCGGGGCAATGTAGGAAACGGAAGAGTAGATCGTATCCTGCGTGCCGGCCGCCGCCTGCACGAGCGTCGATGCATCCTGGACGTAGAAGCGGTCCGCGCTGCCGCCGATCAGGGTGTCGCCCGTCCCCGTGGCCGTGACGGAGCTGCTTGCGCCGCTGCCGACGAACTCGGAGTTGGCGCCCGAAAGGGTGACGTCCGCGCCGGAGGCGCCGCTGTTTACCGTATCGGCGGATCCTGATGCGAGGACCGTGTCGACGCCGGAGCTTCCCCCCACGAACTCGGAGCCGGATCCGGTAATGGTCACGTCGGTCCCGGAGGCGCCCCCCTGGACCGTGTCGGACGAACCCGACGCGAAAACCGTATCGACGCCGGAGCCGCCCCCTACGAACCGGGAGACGGATCCGACAATGGTCACGTCAGCCCCGGAGGCGCTCCCCTGGACCGTGTCGGACGATCCCGACGCGAAAACCGTATCGACGCCGGAGCCGCCGTTCACCGCAGCCGCGTTGCCGAATGCGTACAGGTGCTCCGCGCTGGCCGCACCCGGCCCCGTGTATCCCTGGATCGTGCTGTTTGCCGCGAACGAAGACACCGTATCCGACGCGCTTTGCGCCGCGAGGATATCCCCGCTCTGCACACCCAGCACAAAGTTCGAACTCCCGCTCGCGGAGGGCACCGTCTGATCGCCGCCGAACGCGCTCGCGAGCATCGCTCCCGCCGTGATCGAGCCCGCACCCGAGAGCGCAACTCCGCCGAGCGATCCCGTCACCCCACCCGCCAACTCGATCGAGCCGCCGTCGCCTGTGAGCGTCAGAACCGGGTTGCCGCTCGCATCGAAGGCGACCCCTCCCGTAAAATCCGTCGGGGCCATGCCCGGACCGAGCGCGAGATTGACGCTGCCACTGCCCACCACCGCGACGTTGCCAAATCCCGGATTGACCTGCAGCGTAAGACTGCCGCCGGAATTCTGGACGAAGTCCGAGCCGGTGCCGGCCACGACCGTATCGTTGCCTCGGGCATAGATCGTGTCGCTGCCGGAGCCCCCTTGCAGAACATCCTGCCCCGACACGGTGTCCTGCAGCACCGAAACCCCTGCGCCGCCGACCAGCTTGGTGATTCCCGTCCCGGCATTGACCGTGGTCGGCGCAGCCGTGGTGCCGCCGTCTCCCGCATAGAGCACGTCGTTGCCGATGCCGCCCTGGATGAAGTCCGTCCCGAGCCCGCCATATACAGTCGTGTCTCCGCTACCGGCAACGATCGTTGTCGGGGCGACGCTGCTGCCCGCGCCGCCATAAATCACCGTGTTGCCGCTGCCGCCCTGCAAGGAATCCACGCCGGCACCACCGAAGATCGTGGTATTGCCCGAGCCACCCCAGACGCTGGTCGCCGCTGTGCTCGTACCCCCGTCGCCGGCAAAGAGGCTGTCGGTTCCACTGCCGCCCAGAATGGAGTCCGTTCCGCCGCCGCCGTACAGGATGTAGGTGCCGGAACTGACGGTTCCGGCTTGCAGCGTATCTGTTCCCGAACCGCCTGCGGAAATCGTCGCATTCGCCGCATCCCCAGCCAGCAGCGAGTCGTTGCCCGAGCCCCCGACGATCGACTCGTTGCCTTGGCCGCCCTGAATCGTCGTGTTGCCGCTGCCGGCAATCAGCGTATCGCTGCCCGCGGAACCATAGATGACGTCATTGCCGGAGCCGCCGTTGACGTAGTTCTGCTCCAGGTTCGCGCCGGTGTAGCCATATGAAAGGTTGTTCGGGCCATTAGCAGAAAAAATCGTGGTGTTGCCGGACCCTCCAAGGATCGTGTTATTCCCATCGCCCCCATCGAGCGTATCCGAACCGGCCCCGCCCTGAATGTATGTTGTTCCGCCTCCGCCGCGAACAAACTCCGCACCGGAGCCGGCGATGAGCGTGTCGTTGCCCATGCCGCCGATGATCGTCTCTGATCCCGATCCACCTACGACAAGGTTGTCGCCATTTCCAACGATAATTACATCCGTTCCGCTCCCGCCATAGACCGTATCGTTACTTACTCCAGCGTTCGGTGTTCCCGGTGATCCGGTCAACCCGTAACCGTTGTACGGCTGCGGGTATGGATTCGAGTACGTGGGTGGATATCCGCTAATACCCGTGAGAACCAGAGGTCCATTGACGCGAGAAACGTTCCAATTGGTCGAGGCGCCCGTGACATTTTGACCGCCCAAGAATGTGTCCGCGCCGCTGCCGAGAACGATGACGTCATGCCCCGCTCCAGCCGCGATGTAGTCGTTGCCATTGCCGCCGACGATCGTGTTGTTGCCGTCGCCAACCGCAATCATGTCGCCTCGCTGGTTCGTGGCTGAGGCACTTCCTGCCGTTGCAACCGCCTGCGACAAGGTCTCTTGCGTGTTCGCATAGATCTGGTTGTTGCCGCCGCCGGCAACGATCACGTCCGTTGCGCCGTTGCCCACGATCACCGAACTGCCCGTCGTGCCGTACCCGGAGATCGTGTCCTGCTGTCCGGCAGCGCCAGTCACCGTGTTGAACCCGTTGGCAAGATTCACCAGGTTGTCTGTCGTCGTGGACCCCGTCATATCGATGACATCGTTTCCGCCGTCACCTTGGTATGCCGTGGTCGGGACCCCGTACACGGAGGTGACTGTCCCCGGAATCACCGCCGTCGCCGTCCCCGTCGTCACCACCCCCGGCATATACGTGATTGCCAGCGGCGCCGTCGTGATCGGCGTGCCGTTCGGGTTCGCCAGATCCGGCATCGACGCCGCCAACTGCAGCGTCGCCCCGCCCGAGATGTCGCTCGCCGCACCCCCCGTCACGTCCACCAGCCCGAAGGACACCGCCGTCTCTCCGGCGGCCAGCGTCACCGTGAAGCTGCCGTTGGCGCCGAGCGGCGCGGCGGGCTGGCCGTTCGCCACCACTTCGAAATCCGATGCGCTCGCGCCCGCGAGAGTGAACGTGACCGTCTGTGCGGCAGTGCTCGGAACGCCGACGGCAAAGGTATACGCCTGCTCTGATCCGGCAGGGAATATCGCGGGGGGATCCACCCCCAGATTTGCTCCCTGATTCAGCGAAGTCTTGTTCAAAAACGACAGGCCGAGAAAACCTCCGCCGTTCACCGCTTGTTCAAGATTGAAATCTTGCACGACGATGCTGCCGCCGTTCAGCGTCGCCGACCCCGGCGCAGTAATCGTCAGCGTGCCGATCGTGGAACTCGCTCCGCTCGAAAACTGGAATTGGTAGCCGTTCGCTATCCACGTATCCGGACTCCCCGACACCGCGACCGCGCCCCCTGTCGCGGTCGTCGTCGAAACCGTCACTCCGTTCACCTTGATCGCGCCGACACCGTCCGCGTTGGCGACAATCGTTTGCACCGTTCCGGCAGCAGCGCTATTGCCGGTATATGCCGCCTGCCCCGCGAGGATGTCGTATGTGTCGCTGCTCGACGCCGACGTGCCGCCGATCAAGGTGTCCGCCCCGCTGCCGCTCACCAGCGTGTCGGTTCCCGCTCCGGCAAACAGCGTCTCCGTTCCGTCGCCAGCAATGAGAATGTCGTTCCCGGATCCGCCAATTAACACATCTCCGGACACCGAACCCAAAAGCAGATGGTTCGCAAGGATTGGATTCGTCGCGATCGATGCGGATCCAAGAAACGCATCCCCCACACCGACATCCACCGTCGCCGCACCGACCGTTGGCGCTACGTACACGTTTGTGGATAGAAAGTTCGCCGGCACCAAAGCGGAGGCCACTTCCGGAAGGTTTGCGTACGTCGATGCAAGAACCGAAAACAGCTCCGTCGCCGCCGGGTTGTACATCGATTGCAGCGTCGGCGTGGACGTCAACCCCGCTGCCGTCAGAATCGAGCCGGCCGGAGCATTTGCCCCATAGCTCGTCAACACGTTCTGCAGCGCGCTCGCACCCGAGCCCGCCGCCCCCGGCACCAATCCGTACTGCGCCTCATAATTCAAAATCTCAACCCGGTGCTGCTGCAGGACTTGGTACGCCTGCATCGATTCCGTCAGCGTCGGATTGTTCGGATCGGCGTACAGACCGAACAAGGTCGATTCATAGAACCGGCGCGTCGCGATGCCCGCACTCGCCGAATTTCCGCCGTTCGAGTTGTAGCGGATCTCGTACCACGCCGCCGCGCGATTGCCCGTCAAAATATCGTTGAGCAGGCTCGGACTCCTGACAACCTGAATCGCATTGCCATTCGCATCCAATACCGGGTTGCCGTTCGCGTCCTTTTCCGTAGTAAATCCGATGAGATTGTTGTACGCAAGGGACAGGAGCACCAAGCGCTCGCGACTCTGCCCGATTGCGGTCGCAGTGTTCGTCGGGCTTCCATTGAGCCATTCGTTTACCCTATCTTCGTACGTTTGAATGATCGAATTCAGCGTCGCCTGAATCTGGGCGCTTGCCGTGGCCGGGTCCGTGCTGTACTCGAATATGAACGTCGGGATCGACGTGGGAAGCACGCCGCCCGGGTAACTTGCTGGGCTATTCAAAGTACCGTAGATCGCGTCCTGGATGGCGGTTTGCGCCGCGACCGCCGTGGCGAAGGACACATTCTTCGTCGCGGTTGTAATGGCATTCTCTAAGTTTTTGTACCCGGACGGCGAAAGGATGTTTTGAAGCGATGGATCGATCGCGTTAAGAATCGCAGGCACGTTTGTCGCCGAGATCAGAAATCCCGCACCGATCGTTGCATTGCCGACGTTGTCCACATAGACCGTAGGAACAATTCCCTCAAGGTCCATGAGTATCGGCGCGATGCTCGCTTGGTAGTTCGCCCCGTTGGACAGCGGATTCGTCGTGATCATCGACATCGCTTTCTCCCTCTCGTCACATTCCTATCGTTTCGATATTCCACTGCGGCGTCATTTTTTCCGTGCCGTCGGAAGCCAGTCGATCCAGCATCTTGGGCCTACTCCGTATTGGTTCACCGCATTTACGCGGATTCCAATCGAGCCCCCGATAGGCCCAAGTCTGTGATCTCCCAGTACCGGGTCATCCCATCCGCTCGAATCGTGAGTTGGATCCCACGTCAGGAAGTAATATGTCTTCATCTTGGTGTCGTACAAAAGATCGCCACCTATGGGAGAGCCCATCGGGTTCTTGGAAAAGGTAAAAGCTCCATTGGTGTGGTTGAAGATGTATGCGATACCCGGATTCTTGATCCCGGTGATGCCCTGGTAGCGATCGAAATACTCGCATCGCGGCATCGAGTCATCATCGTTCGCATGATTCATCCGCACGAGCGTCTCCAAATTGCCATCATGAAACAGATCCGCGCGAAGCACCCACATCTCCATCTCGCCACGAGCGCGTAGCGCTTCCGTTTTTTTCAACCAATATTCCCACATAAACTTGCCTGGACTACCGACAATCTTCTTCGCCAGATCCAAATCAAACGGGATCTCCTTCCAAGCAGGTCGTTGGATTCGCGAAGTGTCCGGTAGCGATGGGGGACAACCGCGACCTCGCCAAACGCATGAGAAACCAGCCAAACTACAAGTCTCGAAGTCGATGTCATCGAACCGATTGAGCTCTTCGACAAGCGGCCGACAAAATCCACCGTAGGTGTAATCCATGCGCATCACGAACTTTCCACGTGGAATTTTCCGATCATCGGCCTGCCCGGACGCAACCACTGCAGGCGCGCTTTTCCCACTCGGTGCCGCGATAGTCGCATCGGTTGTCGCCTCGTGCGACGGGATTGCCCACAGCACACAAGCGACCGATGCAAACCACCCGATCCACCGCAGAACCCGACACGCGAATGACCAGACGCGATTTCCGCAATCCATCGATTTCCCCCCTCCCTCCGGTGAGACGTATCCAACATCGCGATCAGCGCGTGACATCTTCATCTACCTCACCGCCAATCTCGTTTCCGACGCGCCGCCGGCCGATGCATCCGTTCCGCCGATCCGCAGCAACGCATCGACCTGCAAGCTTTTGGGGAGCGCGTGGGTGATGAACAGGATCGACGCATGTCCCTTGATCCGGTTGACGGTCGCGCAGAAGTGCTCCGCCGTCGCCTGGTCGAGGCTGCTGGTCGCCTCATCGAAGATCAGGATCCTCGGCCGCTTGAGGATCGCCCGCGCGATGGCGATGCGCTGCTTCTGCCCGGTCGAGAGGCCCATGCCGCGCTCCCCGATCTCGGTCTTGTAGCCTTCGGGAAGGCGTTCGATGACTTCGTGCACCTCCGCGATCTTGCACGCTTCGACGATTTGCTCGAAGGTCGCACTCGGGTTGGCCATGAGCAGGTTGTCGTAGATCGTCGTGGCAAAGAGCACCGTCTCCTGGGGAACCACGCCGAAGTAGGAGCGCAGTTCGTTGGCCGAGAGATAGCGGATGTCCGTGCCGTCGAGCTTGATCGATCCGGCGGTGGGCAGGTAGAAGCCCTGCAGCAGCTTGGCGAGCGTGCTCTTTCCGGACCCGGACGGCCCCATGATGGCGACGATCTTTCCGGGATCGATCCGCAGGTGGAAGTCCTGGTACAGGTAGGGGCGGGTTTCGGCGTAGCGGAAGCTTAGCGCCTCCATCTCCACGAGCCCCATCCGGGGCTGGCGCGCGCGGCTCGCTTCGACCGAGTACGGCTCCGCGGGCGCGTTCATGATGTCGCCCAGGCGGTCGACGGAGAGGCTCGCCTGCTGGAACTGCTGCCAGAGCCCGACGATGCGCAGCAAGGGCTGGGAGACGTGGGCGGCGAACATCTGGAAGGCCACGAGCATCCCGATCGTGAAGTCCGTCCCGTTCATGACCTGGTAGGCGCCCACGGTCAGGATGAGGAGCGCCATCAGCTGCTCGATCCCGTTGGCGAACACGTTGTAGGTGTTGGCGATCTGGCGGACCGAGAAGCCGCAGGCGAGGTACTGCGCGAGGAAGTCGCCGTAGCGCGAGCGCAACTGCGGCTCCATCTGCAAGCTTTTGACCGTTTCCATGCCGGCGACGTATTCGGTCACGAAGGCCTGGTTGCGCGCGCCGATCAGGAACTGGTCGTTCAACCGGTCGCGGAAGGCCGGCGCGACGGCCAGGCTGATCACAACGATCAGGCCGATCAGGACGAGCGAAACGACGGTGAGCAGTACGCTGTAGTAGAACATCACGCCCAGGAAGATCGCCAGAAACGGCAGATCCAGCAGGAGCGTCACCGCCGCGCCGGCGATGAACTCCCGGATGGTCTCGACGCCACGCAGACGAGCCGTGATGACCCCGGTCGGGCGGCTTTCGTAGTAGCGCGGCGGCAGCTTCAGGAGGTGCTCGAAGACGGCGGCGCCCAGCACCGCGTCGACGCGGTTTCCGGTATGCAGCACGAGGTATTGGCGCACCCAGGTGAGGAGCGCGGAGAAGACGAGAAAAATTCCCATCCCGACGCCGATCACGATGAGCGTGCTGTGCGTGCGATGCACGACCACCTTGTCGATGACGACCTGCGTGAAAAGCGGCGTGGTCAGCGCCAGCAACTGGATGACGAGCGAGGCGATCAGCACCTCGCGCCACACCCGCGCGTGCTTGAGGAGTTCCGGCACGAACCACCGGAATCCAAACGTTCTGCGGCGCTGCGCGGTCGCGTCCGGATCCTTTACCGGCGGCGGCTCTGGGGAAACCAGATAGGCCGTGCCGGCATAGCGCATTTCGAACTCTTCGGGGGACACGACTGCAGAGACGTTGCTCCCGGCCGGAAAGAATCCGATCCCGGACGCGTCAGCCTGATGAACGATCGCCAGGCGCGGACCGTTCTCGGCGCCTTCGCCCCCCTCCGTCGGTTCGGTGGGCGGTTGCTCCGCTCCGGCGTCCGCATGCAGCAACACGAGGCATGGAAGCGGCAGCGATATCAGCGCGCTTGCCATCCAGTTGCCCCGTTTGATCCGGAATCCCAACGCCCGCGCCGCGTGGATGAGGGTATCCGGAGTATGCGGTCCGGGAAATTGCTGCAACAGCAGGACCGGATCGAATGCCTTGCGGTGCAGGGCGCAGAAGCTTCCCATTGCCCAGGCGAAATCTTGAGGAGAAAGGACGACCCGCTCCGCCTCCTCGGCGGCGCGATCAACCCGTCTCCACGAACCCGAAAAATCGTCACGCATCATCTTTTCGCGCAAGCGCGAGCCCAATCCTTGCCGCAAGGCATGGCGTTACCGCAGCGAAATCCCTGCGGGGCGATTGACTACTGGGACTACACGATGCTGCTGGGGGAGCCCGATACTTCCGGGGTGCTGCGTGGCATTCCGCCGTGACGCTCTGCAGGAATGCAGGCGAACTGACAAGACTTCTATCGTACGCTCGGCGGGTATAGTGCCCTGCGGTACTGTGCCGAGTCAATCGATAGCAGAGAATTTACAGATGTGACCGGCTCATTTCTATTGCCTGAAGAACCGTTCACATCCAAAGTTGGAAGTCACCACATGCCGCTGTGAACGTTTCACACAAATCGCTCGCGGTGATACTGATTATTGTTTACTTCGCTTGACGGACGGAACTACGCACAAGTAGAACGCACAGTTCACACGAGGCGCAAGCGACATCATCTGAGACGAACCAATATCGACCATGAAGATCCTCTTCGTGCATCAGAATTTCCCCGGGCAATATCTCTCCCTTGCGAGGCATCTCGGCGCGACGGGCCAGCATGAGGTTATTTTTCTGACGCAGCGCCAGGACGCGAACCTGCCCGGTGTACGAAAAATCGTCTACCGCCCACAACGCGCCATCACGCCGGGAGTTCACCATTACCTTCGCGAAACCGAGGCCGCGATCTTGAACGGTCAGGAGGTCGTGCGCGCCGCGCTCTCGTTGCGCAATTCCGGCTTCGTTCCCGACGTGATGCTGGGGCACAACGGCTGGGGCGAGATCTGGTATCTGAAGGAAGTTTTCCCGAACACACCCTTGATCGGCTATTTCGAATTCTTCTACCGGCAGGATGGCGCCGATGTCGGATTCGAGCCCGATGCGGTTCTCGATTTCGATTCCGGGCCTCGGGTACGTACCAAGAACATCGGAAACTGGATCGGTCTCGACGCGGCTGACCTTGGACAGTGTCCGACACACTGGCAGCATTCGCTCTACCCCGCCTGCTATCAGCCGAAACTTCACGTCGTCCATGAAGGGGTGGATACGCGTGCGGTCGCGCCGAATCCCGGCGCAGCGGTAAAAATTCCAGGTGCCGAGTTCGAATTGCGTGCGGGCGATGAAGTCGTCACGTACGTCGCACGCAACCTGGAGCCGTACCGCGGATTTCCGAGCTTCATGCGCGCACTCCCGGAGGTTTTGTCGCGCCGCCCCAACGCGCACGTGCTGATCATCGGGGCCGACGGCGTGAGCTACGGCGCAGCCCCGCCGGAAGGCAAGACGTTCAAGCAGATGCTGCTCGACGAACTGGGGGATTCCATCGAGCGATCCCGCGTTCATTTCCTGGGACGGGTGCCCTATAGCGTCTTTCTGAACGCGCTGCAGGTTTCCCGCGTGCACGTCTACCTGACCTATCCGTTCGTCCTTTCCTGGTCGATGATCGAGGCGATGTCGGTCGGATGCCTGCTCCTCGCATCGCGCACACCGCCGGTACAGGAAGTCCTCCGCGACCGGAAAAACGGCATTCTCGTGGACATCTTCTCGCCCAAGGAGATCGCGGAACGGATCATCGAGGCGCTGGCCGATCCAGCTGCTTTTGCTCCGCTGCGCGCGGCGGCGCGCCGAACCGCAATCGAGCAATACGACCTACAGTCCGTCTGCCTGCCCGCGCAGCTTCGCCTGCTGCGCCTGGCGGCGCCGCCACCGCAAGAGAGTCTCTGGAGAGCCAAACGAGCGTAGTCTTCCAATGTTGAATCCATCCCGTGCAGCGGACCAAGCTCTGCGTTTGGTCCGGCGCACCGATGGCGGCGCGTGTCCGTGTCGACAACGCAGCACACGGAAATCTGACCGCGGTTCAGCGCCACTCCTCCGCCTTGTACGTGCCCGCCATCCTGGCGGGCACGATGCGAAATTTCCTCCGCCAGCGTCTGCAATCCCCTCCCGAGCGGCTGCAATGGAGCGGATTCAAACGTAACAGCGAGCGTTCCCTTATGGCCGATAGGGAATTTTCCGCTCTCCGATTCCCCTGCCGGAAAGCGGCCATTCCGACGGGCAGATAGAACGTCTCGGAAATCGGGAAATTGGCCGGCAAACCGCTCAGTGCTCTGCGCTGCCGCTGTCCGGTTCGTCTTGCAGGAGCGTTTCGTAGTCCTGGCCGCCGTAGAAAACACCGATGATGGAAACTTGCTCGGTGTCCACGGCGAAGGCGATCACGGCGCGCTTCTTGTAATTCGTGATGCGCAGACCAGGCCGGACGTCATCGCGGCGCGTGCCGCGAAGGGGAAACGTGCGAAGGCTTTCGCAGTAGGTCACGATTGCGTCGGTATACCGCGCCGCGATGTTCGGCGACGCCGCCAGGGCGATGTGGCGGTACAACTCGGCAAGCTGTTCTTGGGCTTCCGGGCTGAAGACGACGCGATAGCTCATCGCGCTTTGGCATGTTCGGCCGCCAGGCGGGCGCGCACCTGGTCCACGGTGACGGCGCGCGACGGATCGGCCTTCAAGGCGTCGAAGGCGGGGCCGACCTGGTTGTGCAGCCAGCTTTCCACGGCGCGATCCCGCGCCATCAGCACCCGCAGACCATCCCGGATCACTTCGCTCTCGCTGGCGTACTCGCCGGTGCGCACCTTGGCCTTGACCACGTCCGCCATGTCATTGGGCAGGGTGATACTCATTTGCTGCGTGGTTCTCATGGCTGGCTCCGACAAAGGATAGGATTAAATCCTACTCCGATGGCGAATCACCGTCCAGCCTGCCTTCCGGAAACGCGCCCTCGATATTCGTCGGTGCGACACGCCGCAGGTCTTCGGACTTCGGCTCCGACCCTCCCGCCATCGTCCGTTCCAGCGCCGACTGCATGTGACCCGCATTCCACGCCCTGATGACGTTCACCACCCGCGTAAGGGCGGACGAAACGGCATGGAGCATCTCATCACGCTTTCCGATTTCGGTCGGGATCTGCCCCGTGTGGACGGCGCGGTAGAGGGTATGGGTTGCTTCGCCGCGGTTCAGGACGTGCCGCAGTTCCGCGCGGAAGGCCGGAATCACGAAATAGTCCGCAAGAAAAATCGCCGTCGTCAGCATTCCGCCCTGAACACCGGCCTCGCAAATCAACTGTCCGCGCGCATCGGCGCCGTACCAATCCAGCGCTTGGACGGCGGAACACTGACCAGAACGAACGGATGCCGCAAGACGCACGGCTCCGTCGTAGCCCGCGGCGACGAGACCCCATCTGCCCCGCAGGCACGACCAACGGCGCTGGCGCCGGCGGAGCCTATGATCCGATCGCCGACAAGGTGTTTCTCTATGACGGTACCGGCACCTTGTACCAGTTCGACCCGGCGACGCTGGCGTGCGTCGCCCTCCACCTCGCCACCGTGGCGCGGTCGATGCCGCAGTTCCTTGCGCTCGCCCTGATCGGCATCGTGCTCTTCAGCCTGTCGCTCGCCCGGTTCCGCAAGACGCTCGCGGCGATGGCGTAACCGCTGCGCCAGCGGCCCTTCCCTGTTCGGCGACAACGGATTTCAGCAGCAATCGCACGCGTCGCGCGTCGCAATCTCGGCGGTGAACCGCTCGACGGCCTGCGGCCGGCCGAAAAGATAGCCCTGGCCTACGGCGCAGCCGAGCTGGTTCAGGATGCCCACCTGGGTCTCGCGCTCGATCCCTTCCGCCACGACGTGCAGACGCAGGGCGCGGGCAAGGCTGACGCAGGCGTTGACGAGCTCGTATTGCCGGGTATCGCGGTCGATGTCGTCGACGAATTGCCGATCGATCTTCAGGCCCGTGACCTGGAAGCGATTCAGGTAGCCGAGCGAGGAGTACCCGGTGCCGAAATCGTCGATCAGGACATCCACGCCGATCTCGTGCAGCGAACGGATCGCATCATGGATCCGCGCGCTGTCCTCGAGCAGCAGGCTTTCGGTGACTTCGATCGCCAGCCACTCGGGACGCGCCCCGGTCTGCTGCAGGATCTCACGCGTCAGGCTGGCGATGTCGTCGTACAGGAACTGGTTCGTCGACACGTTGACGTTCACCTTGCGCGGTTCGCGGCGCCCCCGGTTCCAGCGGCAGGCCAGCTCGGCACTGCGGCGCATGACCCAGCGCCCGATCGGGATGATCGAACCGCTTTCCTCGGCGAGGTCCATGAATCGGTCTGGCGCCAGCAGCCCATCGCCCGCGCGCCGCAGGCGCAGCAGCGCCTCGGCGCCGATCCAGGCACCATCGGCCAACTGGACCACCGGCTGGAAGTGCAGTTCGAGACCCTCGCCGGACTCGGCTTCGCGCAAGGCATCGAGAAGATCCAGGCGCTCGCGCCCGCGATTGCCCAATTCGTGCCGGAAGGTCTCCCAGTTGCCGCGGCCCTTCCGCTTGGCCTGATACATCGCCGTGTCGGCGTGGGCCATGAGCTGTTCGAGGTCGTCGCCATGTTCGGGAAACATCGCCAGACCCATGCTCACGCTGGCGGTGATCATGCGGTGCTCGATGCGGAACGGTTCGCCGAGTTTCATGCGGATCCGGCGCACGATCTCCTCCATGCTCGCGCGGCCGTCCGGAGCCGGCGCGACGATCGCGAATTCGTCGCCGCCGACCCGTGCCAGCAGCTCGCCGGGCCCGACGCACTGCCGGATCCGCTCCGCGATGCTGCGCAGCAGGTGGTCGCCTGCCGAATGCCCGAGCGTGTCGTTGATGTCCTTGAGGCCATCGACATCCAGAAACAGCACGCCAAGTTCGCCCCGGCGCTCGCGCGCCCGGGCGAGCAGCGTCGCGCCGACTTCCTGCAGCGCATGGCGGTTGGAGAGTTTCGTGACGGTGTCGGTAAGCGCGAGCGTCTTGATGCGCTCGCGCTGCGCGACGATCTGCGTGATGTCCCGGCCGTAGGCGATGGCGCCGTCGATCGCGCCCGCCGAGTCGCGGGTTGCGATGAACCGGACGTGGTTGATCGATTGATTGCGGTGGAACGTGAACTCGATCTCCTCCGGCATGCCGGTGGCCAGCACCCGGGCGAGCGCGTCCTCGTATTCGGCGATGCCGGCATCGCCCGGCGAGGTCTCGCCGGGCGAGCGCCCGATCGCGCGCCATTCGTCCTGCTCCAGGAACGAAGCGAGATTGGGGCTGACGTAGATCTTCTTCCCGTGCACGTCGTAGCGCGCGACATAGTCGGGCGAGAGTTCGGCCAGGGTGCGGAACAGGCGTTCGCTTTCGCGCAACTTGCGGTCGGCCTGCCGGCGGATCAACTCCGCGCCGGCGTGGCCCGCGATCTTGCGCAGCACGCCGATGACGGCCTCCTCGTCGAGGACCGGATTGCGGTCCATCACCGCAAGCAGGCCGACGGCGCGCCCGGTTGCATCTACCAGCGGCACGCCGACATAGCTCTCGACCCCCTGCTCGACGAGAAAGCGGTCGCGCGGAAAGAGCACGTGGACGTCGCGCGGATGGCAGCACAGCTTGACTTGCGAAACCGCTTCGCAGGGCGTGTCCCGCAATGCGTAGCGCAGACCGGGACGCAGCGCGCCCTTCGAGTAGAACGCGACGGTCTCCGCGAAACCGGGATCGTCCTCGGAAAACCGGTCGACCAGAACATGGTCCACCGCGAGCAGGTCCCCCAGAAACCGCACCAGGTCGAAAAAATACGAATCGGCGTTGTGGTCCAGGCTCTGGCGGGTGACGAAGCTCCATGCCGCGTCCTGAAGATAGGCGGCCGTGACGTCACGCCCGATGCCGATGACGCCGGCCGTCGCGCCGCCGGGGTCGGTCTCGGGAAGCAGCCGGATCTGCCGGATTTCCGGGAACGGATGGCCGTCGCGCTGCTGCCGCAACTCGATCTTCTTCGCCGAGCCGTCGCCGGCGACGGCGACGACCTGCTCATGCACCCGCGCCAGCAGCGGCAGGCCCAACTCGTCGAGGCGCTTTCCCAGCAATTGCTCGGCGGGCCGACGCAAGGTCGTCGCTGCCACGCTGTTGGCGAAGCGGATGCGTCCATCCCGGTCGAAATGAAAAACGTCGACGGGGATGCTGTCGGCCAAGGAGCGAAACGCATGCTCCCGTTCCCGCGCGATCCGCTCGGCCGCCTTTTGCCGGGTGGTCTCGACCGAGACGGTCAGCACGGAGACCACCGCACCCGCCGGATCGAATTCCGGGATCGCCTTGAGCGTGAACCAGCGCACGACGCCATCGGCACCGCTGGACTCGATATCCATCTCCCCCGGCGCACCTTTGTGCAGCACCGTGCGCAGCAGCGCTTCCATCCGGACGGCATCGGCGCCGAGCGTCGACCATTGGGATGGCGTGCACCCGAGATACTGCTCAGGACGCAAGCCCGTCACGCGCTCGAAATGCGGATTGGCGTAAATGCGATGGAGCGCGCGGTCATAGCGAACGATCGCAACCGGCAAATCGGCAAGATCCCCCGCGCTCCCATGGGGCGCTGGGCGGATCGTTGCGCGGGGCGAAGGACACATCCGGTTATGGGAACTGCGATGAGATTGTCGTCCGTTGCGGGGCCGAGTCCGGCGATGGGGTTTGACGATTTGGTCCGCCAATTCTGCGCGATCCCCGGGACCGGAGACTCGCCCGAAATTGCGCGGAAATCCGTCTCAATTCCGCGCTTCACCCCGGCGCGTGCCACGATCCCGAAGCTCAAAGCGATCCCCGAAACAGCGCGACGGTGAGCGCGATGCCGATCGCGATCACCAGCACGCGCAACGCGCGCTCGGGAACGCGGTTGAGCAGATGCGCGCCGAGCCAGCTGCCGCAGAGCGCGCCGACGCAGGCCACCGCCATCGCGAACCAGTGCACTTCCGCGGAGACCAGGAACACCACCACCGCGGTCGCGTTCATGACCCCGGCCAGGACATTCTTGGTAGCCGCGGCGGCTCGCACGGGAACGCGGCTGAGCGCCAGGCTCGCCAGCATCAGAAAGCCGATGCCGCCGCCGAAATAGCCGCCGTAGATCGCGATCACGAACTGGATCGCCATCACCCATAGCGGACCGAGCCGGCGCTGTCCGGCCTCCACATGGGGTGGCTTGCGACGAAACGAACCCCATGCAAACGCCGCAGTGGCGAAGAGGACGAGCCACGGCACCATCTTTCCGAACATGCTCGACGGGGTCAACAGCAGCAGGACGGCGCCGATTCCGCCGCCAACGAGACTGATCGCCGTCAGGGCGCGCAAGCGGACCTGATCCGTGCCCGAAGCGTGCCGCCGCCCCATCCACCCGCCGACCAGCTGCCCCGGGAAGAGCGCCACGGTCGAGGTGATGTTGGCGGCGCGCGCGTCCATGCCCGTCCACATCAGGGCGGGCAAGGTGATGAACGATCCGCCTCCCGCCAACTGGTTCTGCACCCCGGCCCAGACCGCGCCGGCAAACAACAGGAGGAAACGATCGAGGGAATCGACATGCATGATGCGAAGTGAAGCGTGAAGACGAAGCAATCGTGGCCCGGGCACAGGTTCGCGCCCGGTGCGCCGCACGGCCATGGGGGAACGGCCGCGCGATTGTAGAGCCGCCGCGGCCACTGTACCCGCGGCACGGGAATGTCCGGGACGGTTCGACAACGGAGGCAATGGGATGAGCGGGATGAAGACGGCGAGGCACACGGCTCCAGGCGACGGGCCAATCGCCCTCTCGCCAGTCCCTGCACGAAGCGGGGATGTGTCGCGGCGACATGGAGCGCACGTGCCTCGACCGTCAGGACAGCATAGTCCGACATGGGCCGGGAACGGGTTGACCGATCGCAATGCCCGTGTCCGCGCATCCCCCATCGCCGGGATCGCACCGGCGCGACGCTATGCCTCCGTCAGGGTCGCCGCGGCGGAATGGCGCTCGTGGAAATAGCGCACGCGGTTGCGGCCCGCCCGCTTCGCGGCGTACATCGCCGCATCCGCCCGCGCCAGCAGCAGCTCCGGCTCGGAGCCGTCCTCGGGGCACAGCGCGACGCCGATGCTCGCCGAAACGGCCGCCGACTGGTCGGCGGTGACGGTGACGGGCTCGCGTACGAACTCGAGCACGCGATCCAGAATGACCTGACATTCTTCGCGGCTGTGCAACTGGGCCAGGACGAGCACGAACTCGTCGCCCCCCAGCCGCGCCACCGTGTCATTGCCGCGCAGACATGCCTGCATCCGCACCGCAACCGCCCGGAGCAGCCGGTCGCCGGCGTCATGGCCGAAGCGGTCGTTGATCTCCTTGAAGCCGTCGAGGTCGATGAAGCAGACCGCCAGTTCCCGGTGTGTGCGCTCCGAAAGCGGCAGCGCCTGGTGGATCCGATCGAGCAGCAGCATGCGGTTGGGCAACCCGGTCAACCCGTCCCGGAACGCCATGCTCTCGACCTGCTCCTGATAGCGCTTGAGTTCCGTGATGTCGAGCAGCAGCCACATCGATTCGTCGCGCTCGGCGGAGAGCATCACGCCGCTCATGTCGACCCAGATCGCCTGCCCGTCCTTGCGCACCAGGCGGATCTGCGTGCGGTAGGTGCCGCCCTCGCGCAGGCCCGGGTACGCATCCTCGCCAAAGTGACGGTAGGAGTCCTCATCGGGATACAAGGTCCGCATGTCCTCGGCGAGCGGATCGCCGGCACCGTACCCGAGCATTCGCTCCAGCGCCCGGTTGCGCCAGATCGCCTTGCGGCCGCGCAGTTTGAGGATGCCGACGAGTTCGTTGTCCAGCATCATCTCCTGCTCGCGGTTGAGATCCGCCAATCGCACGGCCAGCCGGCCCCGCTCCATCAGCCATCCGATCAGGATGGTGATCAATGCATAGCCGATGACGGAAATCTCCGGCATCCAGCGCTGCGCCCAGGCCCATTGGGCCGGAGCGCCGAGGTAGAGGACCGTTCCCGCGCTCAGGGCGACGACCAGAACGCCGGGCGCGGAGCCGCAAAGATAGAAGGTGAGCAAGGCCGCGACGGAAAACGGCGCGAACGGCAAGCGCGGCTCGATGGACAGCAGCGCGATCCGGAACGACAGTGCGACGGCATAGATGGCGACGCCGACGGCAAACCGCACAATCGCGGGGCGATTGCCGAAGGGGGGGGTGCTGGCAAACTTCAATGGCGTTCCTGCGTGAATTGCCCCGATTCTGCCATTTATCCGACGTACGGCGGGGCTGGCGGCGGAGATTTGGCGCATCACCCCCTTCGCGCCCGCCATTCGTCAAATGCCCGTCCAGGACACATACGGTCGGGAGCCCCGTACGGCCATCCCGCTTCGGCAAAACCGCAACGTTCCGAACCGTTCAGCGGCCGACCGCCGCCTGCATGACCTCGGGGTAGCGCGCGCCTTCGATGGGGATCGCCGCCGCGGCGCGGTCGATCCAGGCCAGTTCGTCCCCGTTCAAGGTCAGTTCGACCGCGCCAAGGTTTTCGCGCAGGCGCTGCGGCTTGGTCGTTCCGGGAATCGGCACGATCCATGGCCGCCGCGCCAGAATCCACGCCAGGGCGATCTGTGCCGGCGTCGCCGATTTTTCGGCCGCGATGCGCCGCAACAGGTCGACCAGCGCCTGGTTGTGGGCCATCGCCTGCGCGGTGAAGCGCGGCAGTTGCCGGCGGAAATCGTTGTCGGGCAGCACCGTGTCCCTGCCCATCGCGCCGGTCAGGAAGCCGCGGCCCAGCGGGCTGAACGCCACCAGGCCGATGCCCAGTTCCTCGCAGGCGTCGAAGATGCCGTTGTGTTCGGGGTCGCGGGTCCAGAGCGAGTATTCGTTCTGCAAGGCCGTCACCGGCTGCACGGCGTGGGCGCGCCGCACCGTCGCCGCCCCGGCCTCGGACAGGCCGAAGTGGCGGACCTTGCCTTCGGCGATGAGCTCGCGCACGGTGCCGGCAACGTCTTCGATCGGCACGTTCGGGTCGACGCGGTGCTGGTAGAAGAGGTCGATGACGTCGATCCCGAGCCGGCGCAGCGAGGCGTCGGCGACCCGCCGGATCTGCTCGGGGCGGCTGTCGGTGCCGACCATCTTGCCGTCGACGATGTTCATGCCGAACTTGGTCGCGATGACGACCCGATCGCGCAGCGGGCGAAGCGCCTCGCCGACGAGTTCTTCATTGGTATAGGGCCCATAGACCTCGGCGGTGTCGAAGAACGTCACGCCCAGTTCGACGGCCTCGCGGATCAGGGCGATGGCGTCCTGGCGATCGAGGGCGGCACCGTAGGCGTGGTTCAAGCCCATGCAGCCGTAGCCGATGGCCGACACCTGCAGGCCGGTTTTTCCGAGGACACGCAGTTTCATGATTTGCTTCCTCCGCAGGATGGGTCAGAAGAGAACGACCGGCATCTCAGGCCAGGACCGGGTAGTCGGTATAGCCCGCTGCGCCCGGCGTGTAGAACGTCGCCATGTCGGGCGGGTTGAGCGCCGCGCCGCGGCGCATGCGCTCGACCAGATCGGGGTTGGCCAGCATCGGCCGGCCGAAGGCGATGAGATCGGCGTCGCCCGCCCGCAACGCCGCCTCGGCGCTGGCGGCATCGAACCCGCCGGCGAGGATGAACGGCCCGTCGAACGCCGCGCGCAGCGCGCGCTTGAACGGCGCCGGAACGGCCGGTGCGCCCATCGCCGAATGGTCGAGCACGTGCACGTAGAGCAGGCCGAGCGCCGACAGCGCGCGCACCAGTTCGAGGTACTGCTCCTCGACGCCGTCGAACGCGCCGGTGGCGTTGAAGACCCCATAGGGCGACAGCCGAACGCCCACCCGGTCGGCGCCGATCGCCGCGACCGCCGCGCGGATCACTTCGAGCGCGAAGCGGTTGCGGCCGGCGGCACTGCCGCCCCAAGCGTCGCTGCGGGTGTTGACGTTGGCATTGAGGAACTGCTCGACCAGGTAGCCGTTGGCGGCATGCACCTCGACGCCGTCGAACCCGGCCTGGATCGCGAGGCGCACCGCCTTGCCGTATTCGCCGATGGCGTGGGCGATGTCGGCGGCGTCCATCGCCCGCGGCGGCGAGTAGGGGCGCATGCCGTGGCGGTCGGTGTGGACCTCGCCGGGCAGGGTCTCGGCGGTCGGGCTCAGCACCTCGGCGCCCGCCGGCAGATTGTCCACATGGCTGACGCGGCCGGTGTGCATCAACTGCACGACGATGCGCCCGCCGCGGGCATGCACCGCATCGGTGACCTGCTTCCAGCCGGCGACGTGGGCGGCGTTGAACAGGCCCGGAATCCGCGCGTAGCCCAATCCGTTCGGCGAAGGGGCCGTCCCTTCGGCAATGATCAATCCCGCGCCGGCGCGCTGGGCGTAATACTCGGCCATCAGGGCATTGGGGGTATTGGCCTCGACCGCACGGCTGCGGGTGAGCGGCGCCATGACGACACGATTGTTCAGGTACAGCGTGCGAATGGTCGCGGAGTCAAACAACATGGGCGCATCCTTTCTGTTATTGGCCATTTTTCAGGGAACCGTCGCCGCAGCGACATGGCGGTGAACCGCCGCCAAACCCTGCCGCCTTCGGGGTTTCCGGATCGGGAAATTATAACGGACCGATTATTCCACTACCGGGAAACACCCGCCGCCGCGGCGGCGGGCCATCGAACCGCAAGCACCCGTACGGCCGTCCCGGCAAATCCCAGGGAAAGATTCCCCAAAATCATCGCCTCGATCGCGGAACGCGCTGCTTACAATTCGGCGCATAGCGCTGCGATTCCGCGCGCGGCTTGCCGGGACCCGTTGCGCCCCACTCCATGGAAAAATCGATGAGCCTGCTGATCGGCGCGTTCGGCGCCGCCGTCGCAGCATTCCTGGCATACCTGCTGGCGGTGGTGCGCAGACAGAACCGCGCTCTGCTCCGCAGCGCAAGCCTGCTTGCCCGCACCGGGGAGTTGCAGGCATTCCTGGCCCAGATCAACCAGGCGGCGTCCCAGCTCGAGGACGAGGATGCCTACCTGCGCACCGTCTGCGACCTGGCGGTGCGCGAAGGAAAGCTCGCGCTGGCGCTGATCGGCCGGCCCGACGACCGCGGCCAGCTGCAGTTCCTGGCGGCCGCGGGCGCAACCACATACCTCGACGGATTGACGATCTCCGTGCTGCCGGAGGCGCCGGAAGGACAGGGGCCGGCGGGTCGGGCATGGCGGGGGGGCCTGCCGATCTTCAATTCCGACTTTTCGACGCCCTCGCTTGCGCCCTGGCGTGCGCGCGCCGAGCGCCTCGGACTCAAGGCGACCGCCGTCCTGCCCATCCGGCGCGGCGGCATGCCCTGGGCCTTGCTGATTTTCTTCCGCCGCGACGACGTGGCATTCGACCCGCCGATGCAGCGGCTCCTGGTGCAACTGGCCGACGACGCCGGGCGCGGACTCGAGCACATCGCGCGCAGCAAGCGCCTGCGGCTCCTCGACCGCGCGGTGGCGGCGCTGTCCGAAGGGTTGACCATCGCCAACGCCCGGCGCGACCTGATTTTCGTCAACCGCGCCTTCGCGGAGATCTCGGGCTACCCATCCGAGGAGGCGGTCGGCCGTAACTGCAACTTCCTGCAAGGGCCGCAAAGCGACCCCGCCACCGTCGAGCAGATCCGTTCGGCGCTGAATGCCGGCGACAGCTTCGACGGCGAAATCGTCAACGTGCGTCGGGATGGTTCGACATTCTGGAACCACCTGCACATCGACGCCGTGCACGATGCCGAAGGGCGCATCACCCACTACGTCGGCATCCAGCGCGACGTCACCGAGCGGGAACTGCAGTTGCAGCGCCTGCAGCGCGCGCAGGCCGTGTACCGGGCGCTCGCCGCGGCGGGCGACTCCCTGCTGCTGGGCGCAACGGAAGCGGCAATGACGTCGCGCCTGTGCCAGAGCCTGGTCGATGGCACCGAATTCTCCTCGGCCTGGCTGGCCCGGCCCGATGAGCAGGGCATCTTCCGGCCGCTGGCGACCTCCGGCGAGCGCGCGGAAAGATCGCCGCTCTTCGATTTCCCGTACGTCGCCACCGATGACCCCGACGCGACGCTCGCGCAGGCGTGGCGCACCGAGACGGTGACGATCGCGGAAATCGCGATCCCGGCATCGGAGACCAACGGCGCGGCGCCACCCCATGCCGCGGCCATGCTTGCCGCCCCGGTCCGCCGCGGCAGCGCGGTCTGGGGGGTCCTGGTGCTGGTCGCCCAACGCCCCGGATTGTTCGACGAAACGACCCGTAGTGCCTGCGAGCGCGTCGCGGCGCTGCTGGGCCATGGCCTGGACGAACTGGATCGCAAGTCGGCGCTGCAAACCCTCCAGGACGCCGAGAGCCGGCGCGCGCGCACCGACACGCTCACCGGCCTGCCCAATCGCCTCGCGTTCGACGAATACCTGCCCGGCGCCCTGGCGCGGGCGGCGCGGCGCCAGACGGTGGTCGCCGTGGGCATGCTCGACCTCGACGACTTCAAGCCCGTCAACGATCGCTTCGGCCATTCCGCCGGCGACGTGCTGCTGCAACAGATCGCCCAGGCGCTGCGTGCCCGCGCCCGGCAATCCAACTTCCTGGCGCGACTCGGCGGCGACGAATTCGTGCTGGTGTTCGAGGACCTCGAGCCGGAGCATTTCCTGCCGCAGCTGCAGATGGCGCTCGAGCGCTTGCACGCGGCGATCGAGCAGCCGTTCGATCTGGGCGAAGGACGCACCGCGCGCGTGGGCATGACCATCGGCTTCGCGCTCTATCCGCAGGATGCCGGCGAACCCGACATCCTGCTGCGGATGGCCGATGCGGCGATGTATGCGAGCAAGGCGCACAAGCACGACCGCACGCACTGGTGGCGCATCGGCACCTCGGGCCCGGACGGCGAGCGGAACCGCCCGCCGGACCCCCTGCTCGACCTCTTCGGCAAGGAATCCTCCGCCCTGCTGGAGTCGCTCGAGCCGTCGATCCTCGACCCGGTTGCATCGGCCTTCGCACGCGCCTTTTACGAGGGCCTGGCGCGCGAACCCGAACCGGCGCAGATCCTGCGCGCGCTCACCCCGGCGGAAGCCGATCGGCTCGAGCGCAGCCAGGCGGAGCACCTGCGCTTCCTGATGCGGCCCGACACCACGCGCGACGCGATCGAGCGCAATGCCCGCAGGCTCGGCGAGACCCATGCCCTGGTCGGGCTTCCCAACGCCAGCATGGAGCAGGCCTTCGGACTCTATGAATCCCTGCTGCGCGCCCAGCTCGAGGCCGCGTTCGTATCCGCGCGCGAGCGCTACCTCATCATGCGGGTGGCGACCGCGCGGCTGCGGCTCGACGTCCAGATGCAGCTCGCCGCGATCGACCAGACGGTCGAAAAATATTTCTCGCTGCTCAAGGTTCCGGTGCGACCCGGCGCGCGCTGGATCGACGTGCTGCCGCTGGCGCTGGAAAGCCTGGGCGGCCTGCCGGGCATTCGCCATGCGATCGTGTTCCGCCCCGACGAGCACGGGTCGCTGCGCATCGCCGCGGGGGCCGGGGAAGACTTCGGACGGGTCGCGGACATCGTGCGCACCGACGACGATCTGCGGCCCAACCTGAATGCCGGACCGGGCATGCAGCGCGGGCCGCTGGCGATGGCCTGGTTCACGCGCGAAGTGCAGGTGGTGGATGCCTATCTCCTCGATCCGCGGCTGCAGCGCTGGCACGCGTTGGCGGCAGAACTGGGCTGGCGCAGCGCCGCGACGGTTCCGATCGCCAGCATCGAGGACACCGACAGCGTGCTCATGATCTTCGGCACCCACCCGCACCAGTTCTCCTCGAGCTGGGCGAGGTCCTGGCTCGAACTGCTGCGCAACCGGCTCGACACCTTGTTCGCCGCCACCGCCCGCGGCCAGCGCCTGATCGGCCCGACGCGGGTCCGCACCCTGCGGGAGTTGCTCTACGGCGATGGCCTGAGCATGTGGGTGCAGCCGATCGTCGACCTGCAGACCGGGGCGGTGGTGCGCGTCGAGGCGCTGGCGCGCCTGCAGACCCCGGATGACGAAGTGGTGAACCCGGACGATTTCCTGCCCGCGTTCGGCGAGCAGGAATTGCATGCGCTCTTCCGCCTGGGCCTGAACCAGGCACTCGAACATCTGCATGCCTGGCGCGAGGCGGGGCTGGAGTTGAGCGTCGCGGTCAATCTGCCGCCGCTCACCCTGACTCAGCCGGATTGCGTATCGTGGATCGAGGAAGCCCTGCGCAAGACCCAGATTGCGGCCTCCCGCCTGACCCTGGAGATCCTCGAGAGCGCGGAACTCGATCACACGCGCAGCGGCGAAGCGATGCAGGCCATCGATGCGCTGGGCGCGCACCTGGCGCTGGACGATCTTGGATCGGGATATGGCAGCCTGGGCCGGCTGGCGTCGATGCCGATCGACACCGTGAAGATCGACCAGGGGCTGATCCGCGAACTGCCGCGCGACCCGCTGCGCACGATTCGCCTGCTGTCCACCCTGGTGCGCATCGGGGAGGAGTTCGCGCGCCAGACCGTCGTCGAAGGCCTCGAGGACGAGGGATTCGTCGAGGCGGCCCGCCTGCTCGGCGCGCGCCTCGGTCAAGGGTATGCGCTCGCGCGGCCGATGCCGGCAAAATCCTTCCCCGCCTGGATGCAGATCCGTCCCGCGATCGGCGAGGATCCGGCCCTGCACACTTGGCCCGGCGCCCTGGCGTATCACTGGGCGACGACCCACGACCGCCTGCATCTGCGCACTCCCGGACCCTTCGAATCCTGCCCGCTGGCGGCCTTTCTGCAGCGGCAGGGCCTCGGCGAACCCGAGGTCCTGCGCTGGCACGAACAGATCCACCGCAGCACCCCGGGTGCAACGCGCGACGCGGCGGCGCGCGCGCTGCTCGAGTGGCTGGTTCGCCGCGTCACCCTGGCGTATACCCGCTGATCCACCAAAGACGACTTCTCTGCACGGACGACCCCATGACCAACGCTTCCGCCCCGACTTCCCCTTGCGCCGGCAGCACCCTTCCGGAAGGATCCGGCGCCGACCCGTCGCGCTGCGGAATCTGCCGCAGCGGAGAAGACTGCGGCGTGCCCTTCGAATTCGCCTTCCAGCCCATCGTCGACCTGGAGTCGGGCCGGATCTTCGGCCATGAGGCCCTGGTGCGCGGCCCGCAGGCGGAACCCGCGCCGACCGTGCTGTCGCAGACCAACGACGGCAACCGCTACAACTTCGACCAGTCGTGCCGGGTGAAGGCGATCAACACGGCATGCGATCTCGGGCTGCGAGAGCGCCAGGGCGAGCTGCTGTCGATCAATTTCCTGCCGCGCGCCGTATATCGCCCGGAACTGTGCATCCAGACCACCTTGCGAACGGCGCACCAGCGCAATCTCGATGTCGGACAGATCCTGTTCGAGGTCACCGAAGGCGAACGCATCGAAGACGGGCCGTGGTTCGCCGAGATCCTGCGCGAATACCGCAAGCAGGGCTTCCTGACCGCCATCGACGATTTCGGTGCCGGGTACGCCGGACTGCGCCTGCTCGCGGATTTTCAGCCCGATGTCGTCAAGATCGACATGGACCTGGTGCGCGACGTCGATCGCAGTCCGTCGCGGCAGGCGATCGCGCGCGCGGTGATCCGCATGGCGCAGGAACTGCGCATCCGCATCGTCGCCGAGGGCGTCGAGACCGCCGGCGAGCGCGACTTCTTCCGGCACGAAGGCGTCAGCCTTTTCCAGGGATACCTGTTCTGCCGGCCGCTGTTCCGCCAGCTGACGACCTTCGCCGCCTGCGGCGGCGGCGTGGCATAAGGATTACTCCATCCCCCGCGCATGCTCCGATGCGCCGCGCGCCCCTGCGGCGGAGTCGGCGCGCATCGTCAGGACCATCCGGAACCGGACGTCGCCGGACCTCATCCGGCGGACGGCCGCATCGGCCTGCTCGAGCGCCATCGTTTCGATCCAAGGCCGCGCACCCACCAGCACGCTGAAATCGAGCGCGCGCTCGCTGTCGTGCGGGGTCCCGGTGATCGATCCCAGGATGCGGCGTTCGCCGACCACCATGTGCCCCGTCGATACCGCCAAAGGATCCTTGCCCGCCCCGAGCAGCACCAGCGTGCCGCGGGGCGCGAGTGCCGGCAGCAGCGCAGCAACCGCGGCCGACTGACCGATGGTGGTGACGATCGCCTGCGCGCCGCCGAGATCACGCAGGCGCGCAGCCGGGTCTTCGCGCTCGACGTCGACATAGAGATGCGCGCCGAGTTCCCGCACGTCGTCGGCGATGTCCTCGCCGCGGCCGATCGCCGCAACCCGGAACCCCATCTTGCGGGCGTACTGCAAGGCCATGTGACCCAGCCCGCCGATTCCCTGGATCGCCACCAGGTCGCCGGCCTGGGCGCCGGATCGCTTCAAGGCGTTGAACGTCGCAACCCCCGCGCAGAGGATCGGGGCCGCCTCTTCGGCGCGCAGATCGTCCGGAATCGCCACCAGGCCGGTGGCGCGGGCAAGCATCATCTCGGCGTAGCCGCCGTCGCAGGTGGCGCCGACGAACGGCTGGTTCCGGCAGAGTTGGAATTCGCCGCGCCGGCACGGGAGGCACTCGTTGCAATGTCCGCCCAGACGACCGACGCCGACCCGCCGGCCCGGCCTCCAGACTGCGGGGACCGCCGGGCCGCAGGCGGCGATGCGACCGACCACCTCGTGGCCGGGGACGCGCGGCAGGCGCAACGCGGGATCGGCATTGTCGATATCGCCGGCATCGGCACCGCAGACGCCGCACGCGTCGACCGCGATCAGGACTTCGCCCGGTCCCGGTTGCGGCACCCGTCGGGTCGCCAGTTCGAGCACCCCGGGCTGTCGCACCTGCATCGCACGGTAGGTCGCACCATGGCGGGCATCGTCGGTCACGCGGTCTTCCACACCATCGGCCGGATTCATTGCGCACTCCACTCGGGTTGGAATTCGAGGGGTTCGACCGCGCCGCAATGGCCGATCAACCGAGATTTTCCACCAACGCGGCCACGCCCCGGTCGGCCGCTTCGACGGCACCGGCGACGTATCCGGGAAAGCGCGGCGACCACTCGCTGCCGATCCCGGTCAACCGACCACGCCAAGGGCCGGACTCGGCCGCGGCGGGCGGCGCCGCCGACTGATGGCTGCCATGGCTGCCATGGCCATCGCAATCCGCCGCCGTCGCCGTGAAGGGATCAGCGGCCCAATCCCGGATCGCGTCGATCTCGGGAACTGCCGCGTCGGGCCCGAACAGGCGGACGAGCTGGGCTCGGCAGCGGGCGCGCCACGCCGACTCCGGAACGCTCCGGCGCACCTGCGCGGGCACGCCGAAGAAGCCGAACAGCGCTGCGCCGCCCGCCGGGTTCGACGCATCATGAATCTCGACCAGCGGGCCCAGCGCACTGCGCGCACCACCGGAGAGGCCGAGGCTCCGCCAGAACGGGCGGCGGTACACCGCCAGATATTTCGCGTGCGCCGCCATCCAGGTGGGCGCATCGCGCCAGGAGCGCTCCAGCGCCTGCGGCAAGGCGGGCTGGAACTCGACGGTTTCGGCTGCCAGGCGGGGCGGCATCGCCAACAGCAGATGTCCGGCGTGCAAGGATTCGATGCCCCCGGCGCCGCCACCGACGTCCAGTTCCAGTCCGTCTTCGGTGCTCCGTACGCGACGCAGCGGCCTGCCCAGGACGATGCGCGTCCGCGTGAGCCGGCTGTGCAAGGCATCGATCACCGCCGCCATGCCACCGGCGACGCGCATCGAAACGGGCATCCCGGGGTATCCGGCAACGCGCGCCGGCGCCTGCCCGGCCATACGTTCCACCATCAGGTCGCCGGCGTCGGGCTGCACGAAGCGCGCAAGTTCCAGTTCATCGAGAAGGCAATGAAGTTCGGGTTGGAACTCCGGCCAATACCAGGTCGGCCCCAGATCGAACCGGTCGTTGGTCGACGCCGCCGCCAAGGACGCAATCCGGCCCCCGAGCGCAGGCCGGGCTTCGAGCAGCAGCACATCCCGAACGCCGTGCCGTTCGAGCCGATAGGCCGCGTACAGGCCGCTCAGTCCGCCGCCCGCAATGACGATCGACACCGCTTCCATCGAGGCATCCGTTCAGAGATGACGCGCGAACAACTGCACATGGTCGCGCAGAAAATCGAGGAAGGTCGCCGCCGCCACCGACATCTGCTTGCCCTTCGGCCGCACGACGTACCAATCGCGGCGGATCGGGAACCCTTCGACGTCGAGCACGGCCAGCTCCCTGCGGCCGGCATCGGGTTGCAGGGTGCTGAGCGACAGCAAGGCGAGCCCGAGGCCGCCGGCGACCGCCTGCTTGATGGCCTCGTTGCTGCCGAGTTCCATCTTGATCCGCAGCGGCATGCCCCGCTCCGCGAACACCTGTTCCATGGTCATGCGCGTCCCGGATCCACGCTCGCGCACCAGAAAGGATTCCTGGGCCACTTCGGCGAAGGGAATCGCCGATCGGCCGGCCATCGGATGGGCTGCCGGGGCGAATATGACCAGGGGGTTTTCCAGGAAGGGTTCGCTTTCGGTTTCCATGTCCTCGGGCGGCAGGCCCATGACATAGAGATCATCCTGATTGCGCGCGAGCCGGTCGAGCAGGCGATCGCGGTTGACCACTTCGAGCGCGATGTCGATTCCCGGGTATTCCAGGCAGAATGGACCGAGGATGCGCGGCATGAAGTACTTCGTGGTGGTGACGACGGCGATCTTGAGGCGCCCCTGCTTGAGCCCCTTGAACTTGGCGACGGTCTGCTCGAACCGGCCCCAGGTATCCAGCCACTGCCCGCAGGTTGCATACAGCTCGCGCCCCGCCTCGGTCAGGAACACCTTCTTGCCGACCTGCTCGAGCAAGGGCAATCCCACCTGCTCCTGCAGCAGGCGGATCTGCTTCGACACCGTCGGTTGTGTGACGTGCATCGCCTCCGCCGCGCGCGAAAAACTGCTGAGACGGGCAACCGCCTCGAACACCTGCAACTGACGTAGCGTGACGTGCATCATGGCCGGACCATTCCCCCGAAAACGATAACCTGAAGGTTATCGTCTACATAATAACTATTCATTTTTATTTCTGGTCCCGCGTCCCTAGACTTTTTCCCGTGAGCCCTTCGCCCCCGGAAACGTCCATCGCCGCAGGAGACCGCCATGCCGCATGACCCGCTTGCGCCCGCTCTGGCCCTGATTCCCCCGCTGCTGTATTTGCTGGTGGGGTTGATGCCTGCCGCGTGGGCCAACGCCCGTGCCGCGACGATGAGCACGCTCGCCACCAACGCCGCCTGGGCGGCGCTGGCCGGGGCCGCCGCGACGGCCATCGCCCATGGGTTCGATTCCGCCCAGTCGTGGACGATCCATCCGGTCGCGATGGGCAGCCTGGGCAGCTTCCCCCTGGCAATCTACGTCAACGGCCTGACAGTCACCATGCTGCTGCTGGTGTCTTTTGTCGGCGCGGTGGTGACCCGCTATGCGCGGCCCAATCTCGACGGCGACCCCAACCAGGGCCGCTTCCACAAATGGCTGGCGATGACGCTCGCCGCGATCCTCACCTTGATCGTGTCCGGCAATCTCCTGCTGTTCGCCTTCGCCTGGATCGCCACCAGCCTGTGCCTGCACCAGTTGCTGATGTTCTACCGCGAGCGACCGGCGGCGGTGCTGGCCGCCCACAAGAAATTCGTCGCCAGCCGGATCGGCGACGTCAGCCTGCTCTGCGCCGTCGCGCTCATCGGATCGAGCCTGCACACGCTCGATTTCGCCGGGATGTTTCACGTCCTTGCGACGCCGGGAATCCGGGTTCCGGCGTCGCTGGATCTCGCCGCCCTGCTGATCGTCGTCAGTGCGGCACTGAAGTCCGCGCAGTTCCCGTTCCACGGCTGGTTGATCCAGGTGATGGAAGCGCCGACGCCGGTGTCCGCGCTGCTGCATGCCGGCATCGTCAACGCCGGCGCGTTTCTGGTCGTGCGCATGAGCCCGGTGATCTCGCACTCGGAAACGGCGCGCTGCCTCCTCGTCGCCATCGGCCTCATCACACTGGCCCTGTCGTCGCTCGTGATGCTGACCCAGACCAGCATCAAGGTCTCGCTTGCCTGGTCGACCACGGCGCAAATGGGATTCATGCTGCTGGAATGCGGACTCGGCCTCTACAGCCTTGCGATCCTGCACGTCGTCACGCACTCGCTCTACAAGGCGCATGCGTTCCTCGCTTCCGGAAGCAGCGTCGACACCTTCCGCGCGCCGGTCCTGCCCTACCCCCGCGGCGGGCTTCGGCTGGACCGGCTATTGCTGGCTCTGCTGACGGGCAGCGCGCTGACCCTGGTCACCGCCGCCGCGTTCGGCATCACGGCGCACAGCGCGCCGGCGCTGCTCGCCGCCGCGACGGTGGTCGCGATCGCGACCTCGCAGTTGCTGCTGCTGGCAATCACCGAGACCGAGGGCAATCCTTCGTTCCCGCGCGCCCTGGGCCTGGGGATCATCGTCGTGTTGGCCTACTTCACGCTGCATGCCGGTTTCGAAGCCGCGCTCGCCACCAGCGTGCTCCCGGTGCCGGATCCGAAGGGACGGTTCCAGGCCGTGCTCGCGGCCACCGTGGTCGGCGTCTTCCTCGTCCTGCTGGTGGTCCAGCGCATCCTGAAATCCGACCCGACGGCCTTGGGCAAAGGCCTGTATCTGCACCTCTACAACGGTCTGTATGTCGACGTGTACATCACCCGGCTGCTGCAGCGTGTCTGGCCCAGTCCGCCCGCGGACATGGGTTCGCCGCCCGCTCCCTTCGCAACCATTCCCGGAACCCGAGGTGGATCATGAACGCACAACCCACAGACGATCTCGTGACCCGCGACCCCAGCGGATTGGCAGCACCGACCCGGGACGAACTGCGCGCACACATCGACGCCGCCTGCGCCCGCATCGCGCCGCTGTGGCCGCTGCAGCATTTCGTGGCGGTGAATCCGTTCTTCGGGCTGCGCGACCAGACGTTCCAGGACGCCTCCGACACCCTGGCGCGGATCACGGGTGCCGGCCTCTACATGCCCCGCGACTACTATCGCGCGCAACTTGCCGAGGGGCGAATCACGCGCGAGGACATCGCCGCGGCGATTCGCCGCTGCGACAGTGCCCTCGATCCGGAGCGCGTGGAGCGCGCCGTCGCGACGGACGCGCCACGGCCCAAGCTCGGGATGGCGGCGGTCAGCGAAGTGCTCGAGCGTGTCGAAGGCGGGCTGTGGTCGAGCTTCGTCACCGAGCGCATCAGCCTGCATTGCGCCGCCTACTTCGACCTCGGCCAGGCCACGATCCGCATGCCCTGGAGAGACCGCTCGCTCTATGCCGCGTGGCGCGAAGCGGCATCGATCGATCGCAGCCCGTCGATGATGGGGCTCTTCGACTTCCGCTCGGCGGTTACCCGCCTGCCGGCAGATCCGCAAGCCGCGATCGCGCTCGCAATCCGCCGTCTCGCCATTCCGGCCGCGGCGGTCGAACGCTATCTGCATGCCTCGCTGATGAGCATCAACGGCTGGGCGGCATGGGCACGATACCTGCGCTGGCAAGCCGAACTGCAAGGCGGGCACGACGATTCGATCGTCGATCTGCTGGCGATCCGGCTGATGTGGGACATGCTCCTCTATGAGGAAAAGCGCTCGGCGGCCCTGGTGGCGCGCTGGCGCGAAATGCTCGCCGCCAGCATGCGCCCGCCATCGGCCAAGCGCCAGGCTGCCGCAGAGATCGACCGCATCCTGCTGACGGCGATGGAGGTGGGGTTTCAGCGCAGCATCATCGCCGGCGTTGCCGCCCCGGCCGGCTCGCAGACCGATATCGGCCCGACGGCGACTTCCCCCGGACGGCCGGCGGTCCAGGCGGCATTCTGCATCGACGTGCGTTCCGAGGTGTTCCGGCGTGCGCTCGAGACCGTCGCCTCGCCGATCCAGACGATCGGGTTCGCCGGGTTTTTCGGCATCTTCATCGAACATGTCCCGCTGGGTTCCACCGCCGGCCACGTTCATGTCCCGGTACTGTTCCGGCCGGGGTATCCGATATACGACCGGGTCAAGAACGGTGATCCCGATGCCGTGATGGTCGAACGCCGCCGCCGCATCGGCCTCTACAAGGCCTGGAAGGGCTTCAAGTTCTCGGCGCCGTCGTGCTTTTCGTTCGTCGAAGCAGCCGGACTGATGTATGTGTCGAAGCTCATCACCGACAGCTTCGGCTGGACCCGGCCCGTTCCCGACCCGCGGACCCAAGGCCTCGACCAGGCGGCCGCCGATCGCGTCGGCCCGACCCTCGAGGACGTGTCGCCGGCGCAGCGTCGCCCGGACCACGCCCATGCGGGCATCCCGCCCGAGGAGCGCGCCGGACATGCGGAGCGGATCCTGCGGGCGATGTCGCTCACCGCCAATTTCGCACGCATCGTGCTGTTGGCCGGCCACGGCAGCAGCACCGTCAACAACCCCTACGGATCGGCGCTCGACTGCGGCGCCTGCGCGGGACAGACCGGAGAGGCCAGCGCGCGGGTGGTCGTCGCCCTGCTGAACGACCGCGCCGTCCGCGCGGAACTGCGCCGCCGCGGGATCGACATTCCCGACGACACCTGGTTCCTCGCCGGGCTCCACGACACCACCACCGATGCGCTGCAGCTTTTCGACACCGACGAGCTCCCGGCGGCGCTGGCCCCGGATCTCGCCCGCCTGCGGCAGTGGCTGGAACAGGCTGCGGACCTGACGCGTCTCGAGCGCGCCACCCTGCTCGGGATCGCCGCCACGACCGACCGCGGCCTCGAGACCCGCATCCGCAGCCGCAGCCGCGACTGGGCCCAGGTGCGCCCGGAATGGGCGCTCGCCAACAACGCCGCGTTCATCGCCGCGCCGCGATCGCGCACCGCGGCGCTCCATCTCGCCGGCCGCGCCTTCCTGCACGAATACGTCTGGCGGCAGGATGCCGGGTTCGGCGTGCTCGAACTCATCATGACGGCGCCGATGGTGGTCGCGAACTGGATCAACATGCAGTACTACGCGTCGGTCGTCGACAATCGACGCTTCGGCAGCGGCAACAAGGTGCTGCACAACGTCGCCGGCGGCGCCATCGGCGTGCTCGAAGGCAACGGCGGCGACCTGCGGACCGGCCTGCCCCTGCAATCCGTGCGCGACGGCAGGAACTGGATGCACGAGCCCCTGCGCTTGAGCGTGTTCATCGAGGCGCCGCAGGATCCGATCGACGACGTGCTGTCGCGGCATGCCGTGGTGCGCGACCTCGTCGAGCACGGATGGCTGCATCTGTTCCGCATCGCGGATGAGGGCACGGTCTTCCTGCGTCGGTCCGATGGCCTCTGGCTGGCGGCGGAGCGGGATCGGTAACGGATCCAGATTCCCGCCGCTCCCGGGAGTGGTCTGTCGGCCGGAAGGAGTCGTTCGAAGTCACGGAACCCCCTCTCCCGCAGGGGCGGGAGAGGGCGGGGGTGAGGGTCGTCGCAAGAGCGATGCCGTGCGAATTTGCTCGAGCACTGCCACGGTCTGCGTCAAGACATCGTTGTCCCAGAATCGCATCACCACGAAGCCCCGCTTGCCAAGGAATGCATCGCAATGGGCTGGTAGCGCGGATGGGTGCCGTACTTATGCAAGAACCGCTTCGAGAACGACCCGCGTAGCTACGACGCGAACCTCCTTGAGTCGGCCATGGCCAGGATGTATTTTCTCTTCCACGCGGAGCAAACCGGCTTGCGTCAGATCGTCGATATCGCGCTTCACTGCACTGCGATCTCGGTGGAGACGAGTGGCGATGTCGGTGATGGAACCGGGACGTTCGCGGATGGCACG
>JAJYBQ010000057.1 GCA_021778935.1 Pseudomonadota bacterium
GCGGCTGCGCCCGCCCCAATAGAACACCACCTGCCGCGGCGGGCGGCCGCTCACCGCGTCCTCGCGATTGAGACCCTTTGCGAAGATGGTTTCGGCAATCGCCTTGATCGGCGCGAACCCGGTTCCGCTTGCCAGCAGCACGATGGGCTCGGGGCCCTCCTCCTGCAGCGCAAATGTTCCCAACGGCCCTTCGATCCGCAGGATCGCGCGCTCCTTCACCGGCGGCGCACCCAAGCCGAACAGCGCATCGGTGAAGGTCCCCCCCGGCATGTGGCGGATGTGAAACTCGATCGGTCCGTCGCTCCCCGGCATGGACGCGATGGAATAACTCCTCCGCACACCGCTGGGCAGGATGAAATCGACATATTGCCCGGCCCGGTAGACTAGACTCTCCGTCGCCGGTATCCGCAGTTGCAGCACCATCACGTCGTGCGCCACCCGCTCGATGTGTTCGATGCGCGCCGGCATCTTGCGCGGAACCACCCCGTCGAGCGCCGCGACGACGCGCGCCTCGATGACGAGATCGGTTTCCGGCACCGCGCAGCAAAACAGCGCCATCCCGGCCGCCTCCTCCTCCGCCGTCAGCGCCGAGGACGTATGTTCGCCGTGGTGCACCGTGCCGGAAAGAACCTTGCCCTTGCACGAACCGCAGGCGCCGTTCTTGCAGCCATGCGGCAAGGTGATGCCCGCATGCAGGGCGGCATCGAGCACGGTCTCCCCGGGGTTGACGGAAAATTCACGCCCGGCAGGGCGAACGGTCACCTGATGGCCAGCCATAGTTTCACGAATACAATTTGAGAAGAACAGACGCCCCCGAACCCGAAACCCCCGGTCTCTGAAGGCGCCAGGGACCTGACCGCTGACCGTCGACCGGCATGAAGCACAGACCGCACACCAAGACCGCCCCATCGCCCGAGCGAGCCCCGGTGCGCCGACGGCGCCTGGGGATGCCCCGCCTGCTGATCGTCGGCTGCGGCGACGTCGGGGCCCGGATTGTCGCACGTCTGCACCGGCGTTTCCGGATCTTCGCCGTGGTTTCCCGGCCCGACAGCGCCCACCGCGTGCGCCAGGCAGGGGCCGTGCCGATCGTCTGCGACCTCGATCGGCTCGGCTCCTGTGCCGCCCTCGGCGGGCTGGCACGGCGCATCATCGTTCTGGTCCCGACCTCCTCGCAAGGCAAGCGCGACCGGCGCACGCCGCACCTGCTGCGGGCCTTGTTCGTCCCGCCGGCACCGTCCGGAACGCGTGCCCGGCCGGGGCGCCGCGGCCCCCGGCGATTTGCTGCGCCCGCGACGCCCCGGCTGGTCTACGCCAGCACATCGGGCGTCTACGGCGACCGCCGCGGCGCCTGGACGGACGAAACCACGCCGCCCCGCCCCGGCAACGACCGCGCCCACCGACGCCTCGACGCCGAACGCCGCCTGCGGGCGAGCCGCTGGCATGCCGGCGTGCTGCGCGTTCCCGGCATCTATGCCGCCGACCGGTTGCCGCGCGAACGCCTGCAACAGGCGATTCCGGTTCCCCCACCCGCCGAGGATGTCTTCACCAACCACATCCATGCCGAAGACCTTGCGCGGGCTTGCCTGGCGGCCGTGTTCCGCGGCGCCCCGGCGCGTGTCTATAACGTCGTCGACGACACCCGGCTGGCGCTCGGGGAATACCTCGATGTGGTGGCCGACCGCCTCGGCCTGCCCCGCCCTCCCCGCGCGTCCGGCGCAGCCCTGCGCGCCGCGGCGGGGCCGCAGCGGATGTCCTTCCTGAACGAGTCGCGGCGCCTGCGCAATACCCGCATGAAGCGCGAACTCCGGCTGCGGCTGGCGTACCCGGACATCCATGCCGGCCTGCAGGATGCCGTTGCCGATACAACCTGCTCCCGCGACACACCGCGGTAACCGCTACTCCCGACAATCGCCGGCATGCACCAGGACCTGCCGCCGGCCGAACCCCAGAAGCGCCCGATCGTCCTGGTTACGGACGCGTGGCACCCCCAGGTCAACGGTGTCGTGCAGACGTGGACCTACATGCAGCGCGAACTCGCGGCGCTCGGCCACGAATTGCGGGTGATCCACCCCGGCGGCTCGCGCGGCATCGCCGCTCCGGGGGAACCCGACATCCTCCTGTCGATCGAACCCGCCCGCCACGTCGCGCGGGCGCTGGGTTCGCTGGTCCCCGCCGGCCTGCACATCGCCACCGAAGGTCCACTGGGCTGGGCGGCGCGCGCCCTCGCGCGGCGCCGCAACTGGAAGTTCACGACGTCGTACCACACCCGGTTTCCCGAATACCTCAAGGCGCGCTTTGGCATCCCCGCCCGCTTGACGATGGCGATGCTGCGCCGGTTCCACCGCGAATCGCAAGCCGTGCTCGTTCCCAACGACGCGCTGCGTGCCGAACTGCACCGTGCGGGCATGCCGCATACCCGGCTCTGGAGCCGCGGCGTCGACGCCGAGGCGTTCCGTCCCGGTTTGCGCGATGGGCTTGCCCTGCCCCGGCCGATCTGGCTCTATGTCGGTCGCGTCGCACCGGAAAAGAATCTCGATGCCTTCCTGCGCCTGCCCCTCCCGGGATCGCGCGTGGTGATCGGCGACGGCCCCGACCGCGCCCGGCTGGAAGGCCAGTACCGCAACGTCCACTGGCTCGGACGGCAACCCCACGCCGCGCTGGCGGCGTTCTATGACGCCGCCGACGTCTTCGTGTTTCCGAGCCGCACCGACACCTTCGGTCTGGTCATGCTCGAAGCGATGGCCTGCGGCTGTCCGGTCGCGGCATTCCCGGTCGCCGGACCCGAAACGGTGGTCATTCCCGGAACGAGCGGCGTCCTCGACAAAAATCTCGATGTCGCATGCCGGCAGGCGCTGCAACTTGATCGCCGGCGTGTGCGCGAGGCCGCGCTGCAGCGTTCCTGGCAGGCGATCGCGCAGGACTTCATCGCGTCTGTCGCGCCGATCTGAGGGCGCGGCACGCCCCGCTCCGCTCAATACCCGGCCGCCAACCCCGTGTCACCGCGCGCATCGTCGGCGCCAAACAGCCGGTCGCCGTTCGGCGCCGCCACCCCCAGCGCCGGTCCGCCGACGAGGATCGCGTCGACGTGATCGTATGGCGCCACGGTCCGGAAGCGCTCGCCCCACGCTGCGAGGGTGCGCTGCGTATCCTGCGGCAAGGCCCCCGCTTCACACAGCGTCGCCCGCGGCCGCCATTGCTGATGAAAACGCGGCGCATCGACCGCCTGCTGGATGTCGAGACCGTAGTCGACGACGCCGAGGATCGTCTCGAGCACGCCGGTGATGATGCGACTGCCACCGGGCGTTCCCACCACCAGCAGCGGCTTGCCATTCTTCGTGACGATGGTCGGGGTCATCGACGACAGCGGCCGCTTGCCGGGGGCGATGGCATTCGCCTCTCCCTGCACCAGCCCGTAGAGGTTCGGGGTTCCCGGCTTGACCGCGAAATCGTCCATCTCGTCATTGAGCAGCACGCCCGTTCCCGGTGCGACGACCTGGGCGCCGAACGGCCCATTGAGCGTGACCGTCACCGACACCGCATTGCCGGCGCGGTCGACGATCGCGTAGTGGGTCGTCTGTGCACCCTCCCGATCGGCGCCACCGGAATCGCCGTCCCCCGGGATGCCCGCCCGTTTCGCCTTCATCCCGGCAAGGATTGCCGCCCGCAACTGCGCCGCGTAGGACCGATCGAGCAGCCGCGCCACCGGATTGCGGACGAAATCCGGATCGCCCAAATCCCGATTCCGATCCCGGTATGCCCGGCGCATGGCCTCGATCTCGACGTACGCCGCCCGCACCGAACCCTCGCCCCAGGTCTGCAGCGGAACTCCTTGCAGGATATCGAGCATCTCGCAGAGCACCACGCCCCCCGAACTGGGCGGCGGCGCCGACAGGACACGATCGCCACGATAGCTGCATTCAACCGGCGCGCGCTCGCGCGCCCGATACCCGGCGAGATCGCCCGGCGTGATCAAGCCGCGCCGGCGTCCATCGGGGCCGGTCATCGCCGCGGCAATCCGCTTCGCCACCGCCCCCCGGTAAAACCCGGCCGCACCCCCATCGCGGATCCGCTCCAGCGTCTGCGCCAGATCGCGCTGGACCAGACGATCTCCCGCGGCAGGCGGGCGCCCATGCGGCAGGAAGATCGCGGCGGCGGCCGGATCGCCCCGCAAGCCGTCGGCCGCGCGCTGCACGAACCGCGCATCGCCGGGGCCCAATACGAATCCATCCCGCGCAACCCGGATCGCCGGCGCCAGCAGCGCAGCCCGCGACATCGTGCCGTAGCGGATCCGCGCCAGTTCCAGTCCCGCCACCGTGCCGGGCACGCCGACCGCGAGATAGCCGCGCGTGCTCGAACCGGGAACGACCCGGCCGGCCGCATCCAGGTACATGTCGTGCGACGCCGCGCGCGGCGCGGTTTCGCGAAAATCGACGACGGTCTTGCGGCCGTCGGCCAGGAGAATGGTCATGAACCCGCCGCCGCCGAGGTTGCCCGCGACCGGAAACACCACGGCCAGCGTGTATCCGACCGCCACCGCAGCATCGACGGCATTGCCCCCGCGACGCAGCACGTCGACACCGACCTCGGTGGCGAGGCGCTGCGCGGTTACGACCATCGCGTGGCGAGCGCCGACCGGCTGCTGCGTCGCACGCGCGGGCAAAACGCCGAGTACGGCGCCTAGAACCCCGACGACCAGGACGCGTTGAACGTGCAAACGACCCATGTCCCCACCCGGCAATCGTCCCGAAAAAGAAAACCCCCGATCCCGTATCCCGGAACCAGGGGTTGCGCCGCAGTTTGTGCCACAGTTTGTGCGTTTGCCACCGAAGCGCAAACGCACCCCATGGTCAACGCATCGTGGTCCGCGACCCGTCGACTTCGACCTCGACGCGGCGATTCTTCGCGCGCCCGGCCGCGGTCTTGTTGCTGGCGACGAAGTCATGCTTGCCGCGGCCTTCGGCCGTGATGAGGCCCGCCGGCACGCCGTCCTGGATCAGGTAGTCCCGGACCGAGTCCGCGCGGCGCCTGGAGAGCTTCTGGTTGTACTTCTCGGTGCCGATGCTGTCCGTGTACCCGACGACGTGGATCGCCTTGATCCGGGCACCATGCATCCGCTGCACCAGCGCGTCGAGCCGTTCGCGGGCGGCGGGCTTGAGGTTGTAGTGGTCGAACGCGAACAACGCGTCGGAGCCGAAGGTGACCCGCTCCAGCACCGCGGGCTTGGTAGCCACCGGCGCGGGCGCGGGCGCCGGTGCGGCCTTCGCGACCGGCTTGGGCGCCGGCATCACCATCGGCTTCGTGACCACCGGCGGCGCGGTGCGGTCGCAACCGATCAGCGCATCGCTGTCCGCATAGGTACCGCTGTGCCAGCACAGGCCGTAGGGATCGCGCACCACCGTGCTGCCCGAATCTCCCCAGTACCCGGCATTGTTCGCCGTCGCCGCATTCATGCCCTGTGCCGAAGCCACCGTCGCGGCCGAAGCCGCCACCACGAAAACCAGTGCCCCCATCCGCTTCGTCTGACTATTCATCATGTTCCTTTCTTGTCCGTGAAAACCATGCCTCGCGCCCGATCGGGCCATGCCGGCAGCAGAAACCCGTCGATCCACATCGAAATGTCATCCGCCAATGATACCCAGGAAACCCCCGCAAAGTGAATCCGACGACGTGTTCGTCCTCAACAACGCTCCCACTTCCACCCGGTGATCTCCGGCATGTCGATGCCGTGCTCGACGATGTACTGGCGATGCTCGGTCAGCTTGTCGCGGAACGCCTGCTTGGCGTAGGCCGCCGCCGCACCCAGACGCGGCACGCGGTCGATGGCATCGATTGCGAGGTGATAGCGGTCCAGATCGTTGCGCACCACCATGTCGAACGGCGTTGTCGTCGTTCCCTCCTCCTTGTACCCCCGCGCGTGCAGGCGATGCTGCCCGGGACGCCGGTAGGTCAGGCGGTGGATCAGCCAGGGGTATCCGTGATACGCAAACACCACCGGCTTGTCCGCCGGGAAGATCGTCTCGAACTCCCGGTCGTCGAGACCGTCGGGATGCTCCTCCTTGGGTTGCAGCACCATGAGGTCCACCACGTTCGCCACCCGGATGCGCAGTTGCGGGAGATGCCGGCGCAACAGCGTCACCGCCGCCAGCGTCTCCAGGGTGGGCACGTCGCCGGCGCACGCCATGACGATGTCGGGTTCCGAGCCCTGGTCGCTGCTCGCCCAATCCCAGATGCCGATGCCCGCGGTGCAATGCTTGATCGCCGCATCCATGTCCAGCCACTGCTCCTGCGGCTGCTTGCCCGCCACGATCACATTGATGCGATTGCGGCTGCGCAGGCACAGATCGGTGACGTAGAGCAGCGAATTGGCATCCGGCGGCAGATATACCCGGATGATGTCCGCCTTCTTGTTCACGACATGGTCGATGAACCCCGGATCCTGGTGCGAAAACCCGTTGTGGTCCTGGCGCCAGACGTGGGACGTGAGCAGATAGTTGAGCGAGGCGATGGGCCGACGCCATGGCAGTTCACGGGTCGTCACCTTGAGCCATTTGGCGTGCTGGTTGACCATCGAATCGACGATGTGGATGAACGCCTCATAACAGGAAAACAGGCCGTGCCGGCCGGTGAGCAAATACCCCTCCAGCCAGCCCTGGCAGGTGTGCTCGCTGAGGATTTCCATCACCCGTCCGTCCGGCGCCAGGTGATCGTCGTCCGGCAGCGTCTCGGCCACCCAGGCACGGTCGGTGACGTCGAACACCGCATTGAGCCGGTTCGACGCCGTTTCGTCCGGCCCGACGATGCGGAAATGGCGGATGCGATCCCGCTTCAGGATGTCGCGCAGCAACTGGCCCATGACGCGCGTCGCCTCCGCGGTGACGCCGCCCGGTGATGGAACCGGCACCGCGTAATCGCGAAAATCCGGCATATCCAGATCGCGCAACAGCAGGCCGCCGTTGGCGTGGGGATTCGCACCCATCCGACGATTGCCCCGGGGCGCCAAGGCCGCGAGTTCGGGCCGCAGCACCCCATCGCCGTCGAACAGATCCTCGGGCATGTAGCGTTTCATCCATGCTTCGAGTTGCGCGCGGTGCGCCGGATTGCTCGCCGCTTCCGGAATCGGCACCTGATGCGCGCGCCACGATCCCTCGGTCTTCAGGCCGTCGACCTCCGCCGGCCCGGTCCAGCCCTTCGGGGTGATGAAAAGGACCATCGGCCAGCGCGGACGGGAAACGGCGCCGCGCGTGCCGGCCGGGGAGCGCGCCGCATGCTGGATCGCCGCGATCGCATCCATGACGCGATCGAGTGTTTCCGCCATCTGCCGATGCATCGTCGCCGGATCGGAACCCTCGACGACATACGGCTCGTAGCCATACCCGCGGAAGAGGCTTTCGAGTTCCTCCCGGTCGATGCGCGCGAGCACCGTCGGGTTGGCGATCTTGTAGCCGTTCAGGTGCAGGATCGGCAGCACCGCGCCGTCGGTCGCGGGGTTGAGGAATTTGTTCGAATGCCACGCCGTCGCCGCGGGCCCGGTCTCTGCTTCCCCGTCGCCGACGACGCAGCAGACGACCAGATCGGGGTTGTCGAACGCGGCGCCGTAGGCATGCGCGATCGCATAGCCGAGTTCGCCGCCTTCATGGATCGATCCGGGCGTTTCCGGCGCGACGTGGCTCGGTATGCCGCCCGGGAACGAAAACTGGCGAAACAGGCGGCGCATGCCCTCGGCGTTGCACGACACGTCGGGATAGATCTCGCTGTAGGTTCCTTCGAGGTAGGTGTTGGCGACCAGGGCCGGCCCGCCGTGGCCCGGCCCGGTGACGAAGATCAGGTTGGTGTCGCGCTGCCGGATCACGCGATTGCAGTGGGCGTACAGGAAGTTCAGCCCCGGCGTGGTGCCCCAATGCCCAAGGAGCCGCGGCTTGACGTGTTCCGCGCGCAGCGGCTCGCGCAGCAGCGGATTGGCGCGCAGGTAGATCTGGCCGACGGAGAGGTAGTTCGCCGCACGCCAGTAGCGGTCGATCGCATGCAGCTCTTCGTCGGTCATCGCCGGGCTCTTCGCAGACGTCATCGCGGCATCGCTCCATTCGAAATGACAACGCGTCGAGCGTAGCGCATTCCCCTGTCAGACGTCTGACAGGACTCCCGTACCGATGGGAGAGGATTGACGCTTGCACCGCGCAGTTCCGTTCCAAACGGAATGAAGCACTACTAGCCCCAGAGCCCCGACAGCCCGCCGACGAACCCGATGATGCAGGTCGCCGCCGCGGCCAGCAGCAGCACCACGAGATAGCCGCCCTGCAGGCGTTGCGCGTCGGGGAGACTGCGTCGCGCCAGCGCGACCAGAAAGGCGATGAGCATGGGCAGCATGAAGGTGTTGACCACTTGCGCGGCAACCGTCAGCCACACGAGGTCCGTGCTCGCCCAGACGAGCAGCGCACTCCCCGCCACGCACGCGACGTACACCACATGAAACCACAGCGCCGGCTTTGCCCGCGATTCGAGCGAGCGGCGATACCCCGCCGCCTCGCCGATGCCCCAGGAAAACGCCTGCGAGGCGACGATCGCGGCGACCATCGCCGCCCCGAGCACGCCGATGCTGAAGATCAGGCGGCCCGCCTCACGCCCGAGGATCGGCGTGAGCGCACGGCTGACGTCGCCCACCGAATCGAGGGGAACCGGATGTTTCCCGCCCAGGGTGGTCGCCGCGGCAATCAGCACCGCGCCGGTCAGCAATTGCGTCAGCACGGCGCCGATCGCCGTATCCCAACGGGCGGCGGGAAACTGTTCGGGCGTGAGCCGCTTGTCGGCGACGGCCGACTGCTGGTAGAAAATCATCCAGGGATTGAAGCTCGCCCCAATCAGCGCCGCGGCGAGAAAGAGGAATTCGTGGTTGCCGATCGGCATGTCGGTCACGCTGCGGGCGATCTTCGCGAAATCCGGGTGCGACACCCCCGCCACGACGAAAAACGCCAGTTCGAAGAGCCCGATCAGCAGGGTCGCGCGCTCCATCCGCTGATAGGAGCCACTCAGCACGATGGCGACCAGCACCGCCGCAGCGCCGGGCAGCGTGATACTGCGGGAAATGCCGTACATCTCCCCCACCCCGGCAACCCCGGTGAATTCGGTCACCATCGAACCCACTGCGGCAACCGTCAACCCAAGCGCGGCGAACCACGCCCAGCCGACCCCGAACTGCTCCCGGATCAGTTCCCCGTGCCCACGCCCGGTGAAAATCCCGAGGCGCACCGCCAACTCCTGCACCATGTAGAGCAGCGGAATCAGGGCAAGCAGCAGGGGAAGGAGGTGATAGCCCCACTTCGACCCGCTCTGCGCCGCGGTGACGATGTTGCCCGGATCGGTGTCGGCCAGCATCACCAGCAGACCCGGCCCCCAGACCGCGATGGAAAGCAGCCAGCGTAGCGGGGGCCGTTTCACCGCTCCCGCTACCGCAGGACGTTCCTCCATGAGAGCCCGTTCAGCGCCGGTCGCTCAACAGGCGCAGCAGGCTCAGGAAGAGGTTCAGGATATCCAGATACAGTTGCAGCGTGGCGAGGATGTAGTTGGTCTCGCCCCCGAGCACGATGCGCGAGGTATCGAACAGGATGTACCCGGAAAAGACCATCGCCGACAGCGCGGCAACCGTCAACTGGTAGGCGCTCGACGACACGAACAGCCCGATGACGCTCGAGACGACGACGACCATCAGGCCGGCGAACAGCATCCCGGACCAAGCGCTGAAATCCTTCTTCGTCACATGGACGTAGGCGGACAAGGCGAGAAACACCGCCCCGGTGAGAAACGCCGCCGTCGCAACCGTCGCGCTACCGCCGGGTGCCCGCAGATACAGGGAGATCAGCGGCCCGAGACAGACGCCCTGCAAGCCTGCGAACCCGACCAGCGAAACCAGCCCCATCGCGGAATTGCGCGTCCGGAACACCGCGAAAATCATGGCAAAGCTCGCAATCATCGCGACGAGATAGGCGCCGCCGCTCAACTGCAAGCCCACCGATTCCCAGGCCACCCCGGCGGTGATGAACAGCGTCGCCGACAGCAGCGTATAGGTGTTCTTGACCAGCTTCGATACTCCGGCTGGGCGCCGGGCATAAGCCCCAGTTACAAACGTGGGCATACATCACTCCTTTCCGTTCCATACGACGACGACCCGCACAGCGCGGATTCTTTCACAACGTACGGAAGGCGTCGATTTGGGCAGCGGGGGGGCCGAAAAGTTCACGCCGCGCGGCGCGCAAGCGCCCCCCCGACAAAATCACGCGTGCTTCTTGCCGCGCAGGCACATCTTCATGAAATGCTTGCGCGCGTCGCCCTTCAACCCCTTCGACTTCGCGCTCGCATTGCACGACACCATCTTCTGCTGCTGGGTGGTCAGCCCGCCCTTGGCATGGTGCGGATGCACATCCTTGGCGGCCGACTTCTTCGAGCGCAGACAGGCCTTCATGAACTGCTTGCGCGCCGCGCCATGCAGATGCTTGGCCTTGGCATTGCTGCTGCATTGGGTCATGCGGTGGGTTTGCGCATTGGCAGCCTGCGCCGGAACCGCCGTCACGGCAAGCCCCAGGGCGGCAGAACAAAAGACAAGCGAAAGCAGGGTCTTCTTCATTGGCGTCCTCTCCTCACGTTATGGATCTTCGAATCGTTGCGTTCCGCAACGGCAAGCGCATTTCCGACCAATCCGCCGAGGATTGTATGCAAATTTCGGTTCGTCTCGCCGATCCCGCCCGCGCACCGCCCGCGGCCGGAGCGTCCTCGGACGAACCGGGATCCGGGCCGCCGGCATGCTCCGGCCCTCGCGCCCGATCAGGCCAGCGGCACCCGGTCCTGCGGCGGGTTTTTCGCCAGGTACTCCTGGATGCCGCCGAAAATCGCACGCGCAAGGCGGCGCTGGTAGCCCTGTTCGATCAGGCGCGCCTCCTCTTCCGGATTGCTGATGAACGCGGTCTCGACCAGGATCGACGGGATGTCGGGCGCCTTCAGCACCGCGAATCCCGCCTGCTCGACATAACCGCGGTGCAGACGGTTGATGCTGCCGAGCTCGTTGAGCACGGCATCGCCGAAGCGCAGGCTGTCGCTGATCTGCGCCGATGTCGACAGATCCAGCACCACCTGCGAAACCTGCGG
>JAJYBQ010000058.1 GCA_021778935.1 Pseudomonadota bacterium
ACCAGTAGTACGCGCCGAAGCGCGCGCGATGGGTGGCGTCGCCGCGCCCCTGGTCGGCCTCGTAGCGCCGCAGGGCCTCGGCGATCATTTCGCCGCGCGCCTGTCCCCAGAGCTTGCGTGCCAGCTCCGCCAGGGCCTGCGCCGACTCGGCGGTGATGCCGTCGGCAAACACGCTCTGCTCGAGCATCGGCTCATGCCCGAGCAGATTGCCCACCGCCGCCCGCGCGTGATCGGAAAGATTCGCACCGAACAAATCGAGCATCTCCCGCGAACCCGGCGGCGGCACGAAACCGTCCCGGTTCGGCAGCACCGTCTCGACGCCTTTTATCATCTGTACCTGAACCAGACCCAGACGTGCCAGCTCGGCCAGCACCGTGTAAGGATGCACGTCGCGTGTGACGCTGCGCGCCAGCGTCTCGAACGACGGCTCGGCACCATGGCGCGGCAAGGGCTTGGGCCGGCGGCGCCGGTCCCGGTAGTTCGGATCCTGCACCCAGCGCGCAAACACCTGCGAGCTGATCGACGCCTCGTGCGCCACCCGCTCTCCCAGCGCGCCCACCCGCCACGCCCGCACGTCCTTGCGGTGCACCCCGCTCAGCGCGCTCAGCGCCGAGTCGGTGTCCGCCCGCCCCGTGCGCAGCAGCTCGAGCCGCGCCTGCTCCAGGATCAGCGGCTTCAACTGCGCGGCGAGCCGCGTGTAGTCCACTCCGCTCGCCAACAACATGCGCAGCACCGGCCCCAATACGACGGCCGCCGCACGCAACGCGTCATCGGCCGCCGGCGCCGGTTGCGCGGGGGCGGCGAGACTGACGATCTGGCGCGGCGGACGTCCCATGAACACAGTGTAGCAAAAAAATTGAATGCGTGGTAAAGTTTCCCACGTTATGATGCGTTGCCGCAGCACGAATTCGGGCGCGGGCGGAGCGAGCAGAAAAACCGGACGAGCCCCCTTCCATCCTCAGGAGACACCACATGTCCATGCGTCACCCCATGAAGAACCGCTTTGCACCGGTTGTGCTGACCCCGATCGCCGCCGCACTGGCCCTGAGTCTGGCGGCCTGCGGCGGTGGCGGTGGTTCCGCCGCCGGCGCCGGCACCTCGATCAAGCTGGCCGGCACGGCGATCGATGCACCGATCGCCCTGGCCACGATCACGATCACGTCCGGAGCGCCGGCCAGCGCCGGCGGCGCCCTCCTCGGCACCGTGACCACGGCCGCCGACGACGGCAGCTTCACGCTCGACGGCATTCCCCTGCCTGCCGGCAGCATGCCGATTTTCGCCAACGCGACGGCGCCGAACAACACCGTCGTCCTGAGCAGCTACCTCGGCCAGTCCGACGCCCTCGCCGCGGCGGCGTCGCTCACGCCGTTCAACCTGCCCGATCTCGACGTGTCCCCGGTCACCACCGCCGCCCTCGCGGTCTACGGCCAGGCCAACAATGGCATCTACGCCAGCCTCACGCCCGCCACGTACGCAAGCACCCTGATGGCCAACCGCAGCGAGATCCTCGCCATCGCCGCCGGCATCAAGGCCGTCGGCGACAATCTGTGCACGCCCGCCCCGCTGCCCACCAGCGCCGGCACCACGACGACAAGCCTCGCCGCCTATCTTGCCGGCCTGTCGGCCCAAGCCAGCAACACGTCCACGACCCTGTCCACCGTCGCCGCCGCCCTCGGCCCCAACTGCGCTGCCGTCCTGGCCGCCCTGCCGGGCGAAATCGCCGCGGATCCGGATTTCGGACCGGAACTCGACCTGGGCGACGTGATCGACGCCAACGTCCCGCCGGTCGTGACGCCGGGCACCTACCAACTGGAAGGCGTGATCGCCGAAATCCCGGCCCTGGCAGCGGCAAGCCTGGCGGGAACCCCCCCCGTTCCGGCGACCATCAATCCGGCGGCAGTCTTCGCCGACACCGCAATCACCGTCGATGCCAGCGGGAACATCACTTCCAAGGACGACGGCGTCAGCGGGACGGTCGTCGGTAACTTCGTTTCGATGACCGTCACGACCGGTACGCCGCCGCAGCAGCAGCAATACACCCTGCGCCTCAAACTCGGCGTGCTTCCCGCAGCCGTGGTGAGCGGGCCGGCCTACGTGATCGAAGGCGGCGGGACGAACGTCATCACCGGCGCCCTGACGAACTTCGAGGCGGTACTTGCCATGCCAACCCCGTCCGCGCCGCCGGGAACCGTGCCCACCGTTGCCCAGCCGAACTGGGCCTACCTCGCCACGACGCCGCCCCAGTCGGAGCACGGCACGAGCTGCGCGAATGGCTTCGCCATCCATCTCGACGCATCGTTCTTCGGCGTGCCGGCGGCCGGCACCAACCCGGGCGGGGACTTCAGCAGCGACTTCGGCGGCAGCTTCGGCGAATGCGTGACACCGGGAACAGGGCCGACCATCTGGACCATGTCCGCGCCGACGGTCGCGCCGAATGGAGAGGACTTCGGACTGGACGGCAACCAGATCTTCGCCTCGCCGCCCAACCCCTTCAGCGCGCCGACCTGGACAGAAGTGGTCATGGGCACGCCCGGCACCACGGCGAGCACGGCCCTGCCGTTCGTGCTCTACAGCCAAGCCACCTATGCGTCCCCCGCTACCGGAGGAGGATCGATGTCCGGCACCGCCTACTACGTCCTGGGCGCACACACCATCGTGTTCTCCAGCCAATCCGGCAACGGCCTGTTCGCCCTGCGCGGCAATTCGTTCGGGCTGAACCGCCTCGTGGCGGAAACCCAGCAGGAAAGCGTGGACGGCGGTTCCGCCTCCATCACGGGCTTCCACACCGGCGACCACTAAGCCATGCCCGCCCCGGCACCGCAGGAATTCTCGCGCGCAACCGGGCCTCGGCCCGCGTTGCGCGCGATCCGGGCGGCCCACCCTGCGCTCACCGCGTTCCCCAAGGCCCAGCTCCGCTGGGCCTTGCAGGAACACCGCCTGCGGGTGGCCTATCAACCGATCGTGCGCCTGCGCGACGACCACGTCGTCGGCCATGAAGCGCTGGCACGCATGCTCGCGCAGGACGGCACCATGTTGCCGGCCGAATCGTTCATCGACGTCGCCGCCGACATCGCGTTCGAACCGCATATCGACCGCGACATCTCCGCGCAAGTGATGGCCGCAGCGCACGCCGATCCGGAGCCGTTCACGGCCGAACGCGGCAAGCGCTTCATCAACTGTTCCAGCGCGTTCCTGAGCGACCCCGCCAGCGTGCGCCGGCTCGCCGACCACCACCAGCGGTGGCGGGCCGCCCGCGTGCAGGCCGGCGACGAGGAGACGCCTTGGGTGCTGGAAATCACCGAACGCAATCTCGACATCAGCCCGACGCGCCTGCGCGAAAGCGTCGCGCCGCTGCTCGATCTGGGATTCCAGCTCGCGCTCGACGACTTCGGCAGCAAATGCAGCGCCTTCCCGCACCTGCTGGAGATGCCGATCCGCTACCTCAAGATCGATCAGACCCTGGTCCAGGCCGCCGTGACCGATGCGCGGGCCGAACTGGCGCTGCGCCGTGTGGTCGATCTCGCGCAAGGCCTGGGATCGCTCCCCATTGCGAAGGGAATCGAAACCGCCGCCACCCGCGACCGGGCCCATGCCGCCGGCGTAGCCTGGGGACAAGGCTATCTGTGGGCGTCACCCACGTCGCAATTCGACCTCGAGGACGTCGCACATTGATGTCGCTGCGTCCGTTCCGGGCGCAGCGACATCTTGCAGATCGACCCGCCATGCCTTCAGCCGGGTCCTCTGGCGCATCCCCGCTACCACCCGTCGGCACAGCGGAATTTCCCGTGGATTTTGCGTGTATGATTTTTGGGTTTGCCTATTTCTCGGCGGCCTGCCGCCGTTTTTCCTTTTCGCGAATTCCAACGATTACCTTGAGGTGACGGAATGAATCGAGTGATCACCGCTGCTGCCGCTGCCGCCATGCTGGCCTTGGCCGGTACCGCGCACGCGCAGCACCACAACGACCAGAGCATGGGCAACGCCGCATCGGCGAGCGCCGACAAGACCGTGGCCTTCGTCAACGGCCGTCCGATCAAGCGCTCGGAAATCGACCTGGTCGTCCGCGAACTGCATCAGCCCGACACGCCCCGGCTGCGCGCAGGGATCCGCGACAAGCTGGTCGAACTCGACGTCCTGATGCAGGAAGCCCGCCACCGCCGCATCACCGACCGCGAAGGCGTCCGCTTCCAGGCTGACAATGCGGCACGCTCGGTGTACATCCAGGCGCTGCTGCGCGACGAGATCGCCAGACACAAGCCGACCGAGGCCCAGATCCAGGCCGAATACGACCGGGAAGTCAAGCTTGCGGGCGACAAGGAATACAAGGTCCACCACATCCTGGTGAAGACCGAGAAGGAAGCCCAGGACATCATCGCCGAACTCAACAAGGGCGCGAGCTTCAGCGCGCTGGCGAAGAAGGACAGCCTGGACCCCGGCTCGGCATCGAGCGGCGGCGGCCTGGGATGGGCACCGGCAGCGGCGTACGTACGACCGTTCTCCGATGCCGTGACCGCGCTGCATAAGGGTCAGATCGGCCAGACCCCGGTGCACACCCAGTTCGGCTGGCATGTGATCCGTCTGGACGACGAGCGTCCGATCCACAACCCGTCGTTGGATGCGGTCAAATCGCACATCGTCCAGGCGCTGGAGCAACGCGAGGCGCAACAGTTCATCGCCTCGCTGAAGCAAAAGGCGTCGGTCAAGATCGTCTCCGCCAATCCCTGACCGTCCCGCCACCCGCCTCCGCGTCGCGGAGGCGGAACGCATGACGGCGCGCCGGATCCGCATTCCCCTGCGGCCGGCGCGTTTCTTGTTTCTTTTCTACCCTCAGATTCCCGGTTCGTTCCCCGGCTTCCACTTGACGCTGCAGCCGATCGAGGCACGCTGCTCGGCGAGGGGCGGCATGCCGGCCAGCAGCCGATCGGTGGCTTCCCGCAGATCCTTGCCCGTCGCCGCAATCGCATTCTTCGGTCGGGCATCGTCGAACTGTCCGTGGTATGCCAGACGCAGGTCGCCGTCATACAAATACAGGTCGGGCGTGCATGCCGCCTGGTACGCCTTCGCGACCGCCTGATCCCCATCGACGAGGTAGGGGAATGCCAGGCGCTTCGCCACGTCGGCGATCCGTGCGGGCGTTTCTTCGGGATATGCCACCGGGTCGTTCGGGTTGATGCCGACCACCCGGATCCCGCGCTCCGCATAGTCCAAGGCGTACTGCTGCAACGCATCACGCATGCACAACACATATGGGCAATGGTTGCACAGGAAGATCACCAACGTTCCACGCGATCCGGCGCACTCGCGTAGTCGATGCACGCGCCCTTCGCCGTCCGGCAGCGCAAAATCCGGCGCCAGCGAACCGATATCGATTGGATGGGAGGATGCCGCCATTCTTCTTTCCCTTTCTGAATCCCGAATCCGTTGTCCCGCGACCAGCGCACCGAAGTTCCGGCCCGCCTGGGTATCGCTATTGTATTGAGCTTCGGCGCGCGCGCGAGGACCACGATGACGGCTCCTCCCCGCCGCCACGGAACGGCACATCTTTTCAAAAAAATGCATCTTTTATCAAAAGAGCGCGTCTTCCCCCTTGTACCTGCACCCCGGTGCAGCGATATCCTCGACGCGTCGTCTCGCACGAACAAATCATCTTCACTTTCATTCCGTTCGCGCATCGAAGTGACCTTGAACAATAAACTCACGATCGGCAAGCTCGCCCAAACCGCGGGAGTGCGGGTTTCCACCATCCGGTATTACCAGCGGCAGGGTCTCCTGCGCGAACCGAAAAAGCCCGAGCGCGGTGGGTTCCGTGCCTATGAACGGACGGACCTGGCCCGCTTGCTGTCGATCCTCCAGGCCAAGGGACTGGGGTTCACGCTGTCGGAGACGGAACACCTGCTGGATTGCCTGGATCGGCGCGACTGCAAGTCCATTCTCGATCTCGCGGGACAGAAGTTGCAGATGGTCGAAGCGCAGATCGATTCCTTGGAGAAGGCCCGGCGGACGCTGCGCGACCTGCTCGGCGAATGCATGCAGGATTGCCAGGATCCATGTCACGTCATCCGCCACCTCGCGGCCCAGAACATTTACACGCTCGAAGGGCCGTAGCCTGCCGACGATCGCCTCGCGCGATTTTCTCGACACCCCGACCACGATGGCTGATTCCCCCCAGCACCGGCGCTCCGCGGCGGAGGCCCAGCACCGCGACATCCTTGCCGCGATCCGCCAACTCGATGCCGCCGACGATGCGCAGTTGCGCTGGCTGCTCGGATTGCTCGGGGGCCTGGCCTGCCGCGACGACGAACGCATGCCGAGCGGGCCCGATCCGGCAGGACCAGCCGGCTTCGAAGCGTGGTTCGCAGCGTTCGACCGGACCTTGCGCCATCCGTCGGACCCCCTGCTCCGTCAGGTCGCCCTGCAGCACCGCGCGATGTCGGACTGCGCGAACGCGCTGCGATCCCGGATTCGGGATCGGGGGATCACTCCCGCAGAACTGGACCGGTTTGCCGACACCGTGGTGCGCTACCACGGATCGTTGCGCGCCCTCGAACGGGCGCTGATCCAGGAAGCCTGCATGGCCGACCCCCTGACCGGGGCATGGAACCGCAGTTCGTTGACGGACCGCCTGGAGGCGGAACGCGACCGGATGCTGCGGCACGGCGGGCCGTGCAGCCTGTCGATGATGGATCTCGACCATTTCAAGGACGTCAACGATCACCACGGCCACGCTGCCGGCGATCATGTCCTGCGAACGATCGTCGATGTCGCGAAGCGGCACCTGCGCCGCTACGACTCGATTTTCCGCTACGGTGGCGAGGAATTCCTCTTCTGCATGCCCAACATTCCCGCTCGGGAAGCGCAGATCGCGATGGATCGTATGCGCGAGGACATCGCAGCCCTGCGCCTTGCGCTCCCGGATGGCGGCGCCATATCCATCACGGCATCGTTCGGCGTCGCCGAAATCGACTCCGATCACCCGATCGAAGCCAGCGTCGAGCGGGCGGACCGCGCCCTGCTCGCCGCCAAGAACAGCGGACGCAATCAGGTTCGCGTCTGGGGCGTCCTCATCGGAGCCCCCTCGGATCCGTCACCCGATCCCGCCCCGGCGGACGCGCAAGCGTAAACCGCGCGCCCCCGCGTGTACGCGGCAGCAATTGGAAAAATCGCGGGGCGCACGATCCCGTCCGCAAGCGCAATCGGACGACGACACCGCCCCGGCAATCCACGCCGGAACGAGATTGCGAATCCGATCGTGGAAGGCGTATAAAGGGGGGGCTAGGGCAGCACTGGGGAGGCGTCGCGAGCGGACCGGGGCTGCACCGGAAACGGACTCCCGCAAACAGCGCGGCGAGCACCGCAGGCGCAGAATCGGCCCGCGCGACAGCCCGATCAGGGGGCTCCCTGGCGTGTTTCCGGAAAGGAGACGACCATGGAAGACGTCCTTGCGAGCATCCGGTTTTTCATCCTGCTCATCGCGGCCGTCCTGTTGCTGGGGATTGTGTTCGTCGCCGCAGCGTAAGGCCGCGGCGGTACGCTCGCCGGCCCCGCATCGGGCGGGGCACGGCAGCGTCAGCGCCGGGCGATGATGACCGCCTCGTTGCCGTTGGCGAAGAGGTGGGCGGTGGCCGGCATGTCCACCGCAGCAAAGGCATCGATAATTTCCTGCGGACGCAGGAAGTGGTTTCCTTGCACGTGTTCGCCGAGATTCTGGAACGCCATGGCACGACGCGACGGATCCCGCAGCGCGGAGCGTCCGGTTGGCCACGCGGGTTCCCAGATCGCCACGAAACCGCCTGGTTTGACGTGGTCGCGGAACCATTGGAAGACCGGTTCGCGCCCTTCCTCCCAGACGTGGTGCAGCGCGCGGTTCATGGCCACGAGGTCCGCCGGTTCTTCGAGCACGAACTGCCGGATGTCTCCCGCGGCGAAGCGCACGCGATCCCCCAACCCCTCGGCATCCGCGCGGGACTGCGCCTGCGCAACATTCTCCGCGAAGCCGTCGAGGCCCAATCCGCGCAGGTTGCGGCAGCGGCGTGCCAGCGCCCGAAGGTACCAGCCGTTGCCGCAACCCAGATCGACCGCGAGGCCGCCGCGACGATCGATCTCGGCAAACGCCGGAACCGCCGGGACGATGGTGTTTTCGAACATCGGCGCGAAATTGGCTTCCAGCATCGGGCCGAACCACGGCAGTAGCGTCTGCCGCTCCGCAAGGACGGACTCGCCCGGACGCTCGCCGGTCCGCATCAGTCCCGCCGCCCGTTCCGCCATATGCGCGGTCAACACCGACTGGATCGCCATCGACATGACGCCGCCTTCCGCGCCCGGCACCATGGCCGCCCCGGTTGCGGTGAGCGAAAACGTTTCCCCATCGGCATCGAGATATTCGAACGCATACGCCGCATCGCACCAGCGGCGCACGTACCCTTCGTCCATGGCGGCGGCCCGCGCCAGGATGGCCGGTGCCGCCGCCCCCAGGGAACGCAGGGTGGCGAACAATCGGTTCACGACGCCGATATAGGCGATGTTCAGGCTGAGCGCAGCCTGGGAGCGCTGACGAAACTGTTGGACACGATCTTCGTGGTTCATGGCTTTCCTCGGGAATCCGTAGTGCTCAGAGGGCGCGCTGGAAGAGCGCCAGCAGCTCGCCCCACGCGCGCTCCGCCTGCGGTTCGTTGTAGACCGGGCGTCCGGTCCGCTCCGAAAGATCCGGCATGCACCATCCGTGCAGCGTGTCTGCATACACCACGATCGTCGCGGCAAGGTGCACCGCGGCGAACGCGTCAGCCAACACCGACTTCGCCTCCGGCTGGCGTTCATCGTCATTGGCCGCGATACCGAAATAAAACGGCGCACGCATCTTCGGTACCAGGCGGTGCGGACTGTCCGGCGCATCCGTCACCAGCCCGCCGCCATGGAACGACGCCCCGGCGCCGATCCGGTCCGCGACACCCGCTGCCGCCTGCATGGCGAGCGCCCCTCCCATGCAATAGCCCACGACACCGACCTTTCCGTGCTTGCGCACGAATGGCTGCGCGTCGAGACATGCGATAAACGCCGCCGTGTCGCGCGCAACGGCCTCGTGCGTCATCGGCGCACGCAGTTCCAGGAAGCGGCTGCGATCCGCCGGATCCTGAAAATCGAAGACCATCCCGTCCGCAGGCGACTTGCCGGCCCGATAGAACGGATTCGGGACCAGCACCGCATACCCCTGCGCCGCGAGACGCTTCGCCATGCCGCGGATCGCGGGGCGCAACGCGAACGCATCGGGAAACAGGATCACCGCAGGGAGTTCGCCTCGGCCCGGAACATGCGCAAGAACGGCATCGCAATGCCCCGCGGGCGTTGCCACCTCGACATCGACCAGCATCGATTCGGGTTTCATTCGTCGGTTTCTTTCCATTTCCGAGATTTTCCGCTCGCCATTTTAGGGGGTCCGATGGCCCGGCCGCCGCCGATTTGCGGGATCACCCGCCGCAGGCCACCGGATCGTCACGCGTACTTCATGGAGCATCCGTATGGTGATCCCTGCGCGCGCACCGAACCACCACTTCGTTCATTGCTCTCCTTCCGCAACAGGAGTCATCATGCGCAATACCCGTTTCCGCCGCGCGGTCACCGCGGGCGCCATCGTGCCGTTTGCATTGGGACCGTTCGCCGCCCTTCCGGCGCACGCCGATTCCGCCGATTACGACACCCGCACGCCGATCCGGCACGTCATCGTCATCATCGGGGAAAACCGCTCCTTCGACCACGTATTCGCCACCTACGAGCCGGTCCGGAAGGACGAGCAGGTCCGGAACCTGCTCTCCGAAGGCATCGTCGATGCCAACGGCCGCCCCGGCCCGAACTATGCGGTGGCCGTGCAGAAATCGGCAGTCGACAGCTACCCGTCGCCGTACTCGGCAAGCCCCGCCCAGGCGGTTCCGTATGCCACCTTGCCGCCCCCGCTCGCCGGCGGTCCGACCAAACCGTACTTCCCGGTCGGAATGTCCGCATCCGCGCTCGCTTCATACGAAGATGGGCTGCCCGGCGATTACCTGCAATACATGACCACCGGCGGCACCGGCCTTTCCAAGGGCACCCCGGATACGCGCATTCCCGGCGTAAATGCGCTGCCACCGGGACCGTTCCAGTTGACCTCGTCGACCTTGCCGTATGACGCGTATACGGCGAGCCCGGTGCACCGCTTCTTCCAGATGTGGCAGCAGCTCGACTGCAATGCCCGGTACATCACGCCGGAAGACGCCAGCGGCTGCCGCAAGGACCTGTTTCCGTGGGTCGAAGTGACCGTCGGCGCGGGCACCAACGGCAATCCGCGCCCGGCGAACTACAACGACGCGACGACGGGAGAAGGCGCAAGTTCGATGGCCTTCTATAACGTCCAGGAAGGCGATGCGCCGTATCTGAAATACCTGGCCGATCACTACGCCATGAGCGACAACTACCACCAGGGCGTGATCGGCGGCACCGGGGCCAACCACATCATGCTCGGCACTGCCGACGTCCTGTGGTTCTCCGACGGGCACGGCAACCCCGCGACGCCGCCCAACCATGTGATGGTGGCGCGCGGCACGGCCAATGCCGGGGTCGTTGCGGAGATCGAGAATCCGAACCCGGCGCCCGGCACCAACAACTGGTACCAGGAAGACGGCTACGGCGGCGGCTCCTACGGCGCGCCGTCGTATGGCGGCGGCTCCTACGTCAACTGCTCGGACCCGAACCAGCCCGGCGTCGCGTCGGTGCTGCACTACCTCGCGTCGCTCCCCCATCCGGTCAAGCCCAACTGCGAACCCGGGCACTACTATCTCGTCAACAACTACAACCCCGGATACTTCGGCAACGGCAACGACGCATACACCGATCCGAACAAGAACAACACGGTGTTCACGGTTCCGCCCTCGAACCTGCGCCACATCGGCGACGCCCTGTCGGCGAAGGGGATTTCGTTCGCGTACTTCGGCGACCAGTGGGACCAGTATGTGCCGGATCCGTATCAGCTCAAGTGGGGATCGACCGACAACTACTGCACCATCTGCAACTTCTTCCAGTACACGTCCTCGATCATGACCGACGCCAATGCGCGC
>JAJYBQ010000059.1 GCA_021778935.1 Pseudomonadota bacterium
GTTCGAACCTCTCACCACCCACCATGTCAACCGCGCGGAGTGGTAGTTCAGTTGGTTAGAATACCGGCCTGTCACGCCGGGGGTCGCGGGTTCGAGTCCCGTCCACTCCGCCATATCATTTGCCAATAGAATCGACGGGTTGCCATCTTGTGCAGCCCGTTTCGCGTTTGGAATCGCGGTCTGCGGATTCCCGGTGTCGCCCGCGAACGCTGCCGGCGCCCGCGGCGGGATGGCTTGCTGCGTGGGGCGTGGATGGCCGCGGCCTTGTTGGCCGGCCGTGTCCTGATCTTTCGCAAGCGGTTTTCGTAATTTCCGCCATGGAGAATGGGTTTGCGCCGCGCGCGCATGGCGGCGCGATACCCTCTGCAGAGGGTATCGGGGGCTCGGATCCGAGGTTGTGAGACCCCGGCCACGGCAGGGGAGCGTAGGAAGTACGAAAGATGTCGGAATATTGGGAGCGCGCATCCGGGTCCGGCGCCCGCAGCGCCGTCCTGCGGTGGGTCCGCGCGACCGTCGGACGTCGGTCGCCGGACATGCGGCATGCCGATCGGATCGGCTATGTCGCGGGCGGGGTTGTCGTCGCCGTCGGCCTGCTGGGTCTGGCCGGGGGATATGCCGTTTTGTATCCGGACGGCAAGGAAGCGATGGAGGGCCGGCTCGCCCTGTCGCTGGAGCGGCGTGCGAGCGCCCTGAATACGGAAATCCAGCGCGCCTGGGCGAACAGCAGGGCGTTGGCGACGGAGCCGGTCCGGAACGCCCTGGGGCAGCTGGATGCGAATGTCGACGACAGGCGCGCCCGCGGGCGGCTTGCCCGGATCGTCGAAGGCTTCCAGGCTCCCGGGTTGGCCGCGGTGACGTTTCGCACCGCCGCCGGCGTCGCGGTCGGCCGTTCCGGGACGTTCGTTGCCGTGCCGGCGCTGGCAGTCCCGGTCGAGTTGCCCACCCCCAGCAGTCTCCTCTGGGACTACGGGTATGTGCTACGCACGCGGTTCGATCTGGTCGACGGCGGCAGGGTGGTCGGGTCGATGGTCGCCGAGTGGCGCCTGGATCCGACAATCGTCGACAACCTGTCCCGCCCCGGCCGCTTTGGCGACACGCTGGACTTTGCCGTCTGCGCTCCGAAGGGAGCCGGGCGCATGGACTGTTTCCCCCTCCACTCCTCGGGAGGGCAGGTACTGCGCAACTTGCCGGAGCGGGTCAATGGGCACGCCATTCCGATGCGCTACGCCCTGGACGGGAAAGCCGGCGTCATTCGCGCATGGGACTACCGCGGCGTCGCATCGATCGCGGCGTACCAGCCGGTCGGTACGCTCGGTCTCGGGGCGGTGCTGCGGCTCGATGCCGACCAGTTGTACGCGCCGGTTCTGAACCGGCTGGCGCCCCTCTTTTACGCGTTTCCGCTGCTTGCGCTCGGCGCGATCGTGCTGCTGCGCGTGCAGATAATGCCGTTCGTCCGGCGCATGGAGGAGAGCGAGGAGCGGTTTCGCACCATGGCCGACTACACCTATGACTGGGAATACTGGCGCGGGCCGGGTTGCCAGATCGTTTACATGTCGCCGTCGTGCGAGCGCATCACGGGCTACACCCAGGCCGAGTTTCTCGCCGCCCCCGGCCTGATCGAGCGCATCGTGCACCCCGAGGACCGGCACCGGCTGGCAACCCATCTCGCGCATTACCAGGACGGCACCAGTCATTCGATCGACTTTCGGATCGTCACGAAGCAGGGTGAGGTGCGTTGGCTGGCGCACAGCTGCAGCCCGATCTTCCGCAGCGATGGGGAGTTCCGGGGGCGGCGCATCAGTAACCACGAAATCACCGATCGCAAGCATGCCGAGGACGAGTTGGCGCACGCCAAGGAACGCCTGGAGCTGGCGCTGGAGGCATCGTCGCTGTCGATCTGGGAGTACGACATCCGCCAAGGGCTGGTGGTGCTCGACCGGCACTGGGCCGAACTGGTCGGCGGCGATCCGGGCGAGACGGTGGCCCAGCCGAAGGACTTGATGCGCCGTGTCCATCGCGAGGATGCGCGGCGGATGGTGCAGGCGGCGGTTGCGACCATCCGCGGCGGCGCCCCGGCCTTCCAGGAGGAAATCCGGATTTACTGCGCGGAAGGGTGGACGTGGGTCCTGTGCAGCGGCAAGGTCGAGGCACGCGATGCCGACGGGCGGGCGCTGCGGATGGTCGGGACCAATCGCGATATCACCCGGCAAAAGCTGGCCGAGGAGCGGATCCATCGCTGGGCATACTTCGATCGGCTGACCAACCTGCCGAATCGCCGGCTGCTCGAGGATCGCCTGCAGCAAATGCTGGTCCAGGCGCGCCGCACGCGGTCGCTGGTGGCGCTGCTGTTCATCGATCTCGACCGGTTCAAGCCGATCAACGACGAGCACGGCCACGAGGTGGGCGATTGGCTGCTGCAGGCCGCGGCGGATCGGATGCGGGCATGTGTGCGGCAGTCCGATACCGTGGCCCGGATCGGGGGCGATGAATTCGTCGCCGTGCTGCCGGAGATCCGCACGGTCGACGATGCGGTTGCGGTGGCGGAGAAAGTTCGTCGGGCGCTGGCCGAGCCGTTCGTCGTCGCCGATGGCCGGCAGCTGAAGATTTCGTCGAGCCTCGGCATCGCGCTCTATCCCGAGCATGGCCGCGGTCCGCGCGATCTGATCCGTCATGCCGACGAGGCGATGTACGACGCCAAGGCGGCGGGCCGCAACGCGATTGCGCTCTTCCGCGACGCGGCGGCGGTGACCGACGCGAGCCCGGCTCCGGCCCCGACGCCATGACGCGCGCGGCGAGGGCGCGCCGCCCGCAAAAGCCGGTAACATGGCGGTCTTTTGTCGACACGCGCCGACAGCGCGGCTCTCCCGGAGCATCGGAATCGGGGAGCAGCGTTGGCGGCATCCTTGCACGGCTACCCCATGTTTGAAACCGTTCGTCGCCATCGCAACTGGCTGTTGCCCATTCTGACGGTGGCCGCATTCGTCCCGTTCATTTTTTCGGGCATCTACGGGTTTACCCGGAACTTCGGCCAGAGCGACGGCGTGGCGAAGGTCGGTGGCGAAGTGATCTCCCAGCCCGAACTGGACCTGGCCGTGCGCAACCGCATCGCCCGCATGGCAGCGATGCTGCCCAACGTGAATCCGGACATGCTCAACACGCCGGAGGTCCGTGCCGCGGCCCTCGACGAACTGCTGTCGGACAAGGCGCTCGACCACGAGGCGGCGCAGGCCGATCTCGTCGTCTCGGATGCACGGCTGCGCGACGCGATCGCGTCGATCCCGCAATTTCAGCGCAACGGCCGGTTCGATTACGTCCTCTATCGGCAGATGCTCACCGCGCGCGGGTATGAGGAGCGCGATTTCGAGACGCGCCTGCGCACCGACATCGATCGCCAGATCCTGGAGTCCGGCGTGGCGAGCAGCGCGTTCCTGCCCATGACGGTGTCCAAACGGCTGTTTGCGCTGGCCGACCAGCGCCGGCAGATCCGCGTGCTGTCGTTCCGGCCGGATGCGTTTCTTCCCGAGGTCCGGATCTCCGATGCCGACATCAAAGCGGCGTACGACGCCAACCGCGATGCCTTCCGCAGTCCCGAGCATGCGAAGGTGCAATACCTGGTGCTGAGCCTGGCCGATCTGGCGGCCGGGATCTCGATTCCGGAATCCGCGCTGCGTGCCGAATATGACGCGAACAAGGCGCGCTGGGGGGCGACCGAGCAGGTGCGCGCCAGCCATATCCTCTTCGCGGTGCGGCAGGGCGCGCCGGCATCCGAGCAGGACCAGGCCCATCGCCTTGCCGAGAAGGTATTGCAGACGCTGCACGCGCATCCGGGCGAGTTTGCCGCGCTGGCCCGGAAATATTCGCAGGATCCGGTGTCGGCGGCGAACGGCGGCGATCTCGGCTGGTTCGCGCGCGGGGTGATGCCCAAGCCGTTCGAGAAGGTGGCGTTTTCGCTCAAGGAGGGCGAGACCAGCGGCATTGTCGAGACGCCGTTCGGGTATCACATCATTCGCATCACCGGGATCCGGGGAACCCAGGCCAAGCCGTTTGAGGCGGTACGCGCCGCGATCGAAGCCCGGATGCGCAAGGATGCGGCGGCCAAGCGTTTCGCGGCCGAGGCCGAGCAGTTTTCCGATTTCGTATACGAGAATCCCGACGACCTGGGTGCTGCCGCGGCCAAGTTCCATCTGCCGCTCCGCACGCTCGATGCGCTCCCCCGCAACGGCGTTGCGCAGCCGGAGTTGGCAGCGGTCTTCACGCCCGCGGTGTTGGAGGCGGTGTTTGCGCCCGACTCCGTCGAGGATCACCACAACACCAAGGCGATTGACGTCGGGAACGACACGCTGGTGTCCGTCCATGTGATGCAGGTCGTCCCGGCCGCGAACCAGCCCCTCGAGGCGGTGCGGGCGCAGATCGAAGCCCGGCTACGGCAGGCGGCGGCGGAGAAGCGGGCGCGGCAGGCCGGCGAAGCACGATTGGCGGCGCTGCGTGCGCATCCGGACGATCAGGGCTTCGGAGATTCGCGCGAACTCGGGCGGGGAACACAAGGGGAACTGTCGGGCGCAGCGGTGGATGCCATCATGAACGTGCCGGTGGGCCAGTTGCCGGCCTACGTCGGGGTGACGGCAGCCGACGGTTCCTATGCCGTGGTGCATGTGCTGTCCGAGTCCCAGGTTTCCCCCGGCGATGCGCAGGCGCAGGCGCGGCGCGTGCGCCAATGGATGGCCGGCATCGGCGAGGCGGAGGCCGAGGCCTACGTGCGGGGTCTGCGCAACCGCTTCGGCGTGAAGATCCTGCGTTCGGACCTGCTGCCCGGGGGCGCCGCGGGTCGCTAGCGATCAGCGCGGCGCGAGAGAGCCCCCCGCTCCCGCGTGCGGAGCGTTATCCGGCCGACCGAAAGTCATTCGCCGAGGGAGATACCCCCTCTCCCGCGTGCGGAGCGTTATCCGGCCGACCGAAAGTCATTCGCCGAGGGAGATACCCCCTCTCCCGCGTGCGGGAGAGGGCGGGGGTGAGGGCGTTCGCGTTGGGACGGCAGACGCGCCAGGAAGGATCTGCGTTCCTCGCGGGTGCCCAACGCCAGCCCGATGATCCGTTGCCAACGGCAGTCCGGCCGCGCGGTCACGTCATTTTCCGCACGGCGTCCCACGCCCGCATGGCCAGCGGCGCGATCTCCGATGCGGTGAGGCCGCGGTCGGCCCCGTGCAGGTCGGCGGCGCGTCCGTGCAGCCACACCGCGCCCCGCACCGCATCGAGCGCCGGGTAGCCTTGCGCCAGCAAGCCGCCGATCATCCCGGCCAGCACGTCGCCGGTGCCGGCGCTTGCCAGCGCCGGGCCGCCGGTCGGGTTGACCCAGCAGGCGCCGGCGGGCTCGGCGATCACCGTGCCGGACCCCTTCAAGATCGCGATGGTCGCGAATCGCCGGGCCAGTTGCCGGGCGCTTTGCCGCCGGTCGGCCTGCACGGCGGCGACGTCGCAGTCCAGCAGCCGGGCGGCCTCGCCCGGGTGCGGCGTGATGACCTGGATCGCGGTGCGCGCCGCGAACGTCCGGGCCAGCACCGCATCCCCGGCAAGCCGCGTCAGCGCACCGGCATCGAGCACGAGGGCGGCGGTGCTGGCAAGCGCGCGCGGGAGTGCCCCGGCGCTTGCGGAATCGTGACCCAGGCCGCAGCCGACGACGAGGGCGTCGAGCGGCGCCGGAAAGTCCTTCTCCGGGCGCAACATCAATTCGGGCTGTAACGGATCCAGCCGGAGATCGGGCGCACCGAGGCAGTCGGCATACACCCGGCCGGCGCCGATCCGCAAGGCGGCCCGTGCAGCCAGAATCACGGCGCCGACCATGCCGCCACTTCCTCCGATCACCCCTACCGAGCCGAAGTCGCCTTTGTGGGCATCGCGTTGCCGCGGGGCGAGCAGGCTCGGGAACAGGGCGGGGTCGTTGCGCATCGGGTCGCGTCGGCGGAATCGAGCCGCAACGGTACACCGATCCGGGGAATTCGGAGCGCGTCCCCGCATACTTCGGCAGACCCGATTTGTCGGCGAGGCCATAGACTTGCCCTCGAAGTGAGCCTGTCAGACTTGCGATGAATCAATGAATATTCCGGAAAAAACTGGGATTCCCGGCGATTTGCTCGGTTCGGTGTGTATCTGTTACGCGCCGCTGATCGACAAAAAGCGCAGGGCGATCGGCACGCGCCTGACGATGCTGGGGATCAATCCGGGGCAGCGGCCTGCGATCGGGCGCGTGCTCGATGCCGTCAATTCGATCTGGTCGGAGGCGGTGCAACCGGTGCTGGTGGCGCCACTCGACGCGGAGTTCGACGAGTCCGTGCTGGACTGGAAGGCGCCTCGCAACGCCTTGCTGGAGATCCCGGCCAACCGTCTCGTCGACCCGCAAACGCAGGGCGTCACGCAGGTGCTGTTTCGGGATGGCAAGCGACTGGCGCTGCGGGGACGCCCCGAAGTGCCGTTGCCGCCGGCGCTGCTATCGTGTTTCGAGTTCGCGATCATCCATGTGAGCGAGGATCGTCGGCGGGTGGCGACCATGCCGGCCGGCGCAGTACGGAACCTGCCCTATGTGATCACCGGGGTGCAGACCGTGGCCGACGCCGTCGCGTGCTTCGAGCGCGATGCGGTGGCCTGCGTGGGTTGGCCGATCGAAGATCCGGCAGTTTCCGCGGTCCGGCCCTTGCAGCCGGAGCAGGCGGTGGTGTTGGAGCTGTTGCGTCTGGTGCGCGACGACGCCGACTTGCAGAAAATCGAGCTGACGCTGCGGCGCGACCCGGCACTGGCGTTCAAGCTGTTGCGGCTGGTGAATTCGGCGGCGTTCAACCTGCCGGTGCAGATCACGTCATTCCAGCACGCGGTGATGATGCTGGGGTACAAGAAGCTCAATCGCTGGCTGTCGCTGTTGCTGGCCACCGCGTCGCGGGAAGCCAACGCCCTGCCGCTGATGCATGCCTCGATCCGCCGGGGGATTTTTCTCGAAACCATCGGCGCGAATGCCAACCACGGCGCGGAGGTCCGCGACGAGTTGTTCATCACCGGGGCGTTTTCGCTGCTCGATCACATCACCGGCGCGTCCTTCGACCGGTTGTTCGAGCTGATTTCCTTGTCGGAGACGATCGTCGAGGCGGTGCGGCACCGCACGGGACCGTACGGTCCCTATTTGACGCTCATCGAAGCCATCGAGCGCAGCGATCCGATCACGGTGCGCAGGCAAGCGGAATACCTCGCGATCCCGATCGCGGCCTGCAACGACGCGCTGCTCAAGTCGCTCGCCGCAGCACAGCTGCTGGACGGGGAAATCTAGTGTAGTGCTTTGGAAATGTCGGCGCGATGCATTACAATCCGCGGTTCCTTGCCGCACCGGAGCGCTACGCGTTCCGGGCGGCTGATCCCGTCAGGGTGAATCCACGAGGAGTGTTCATGCGTCATTACGAAATCTGTTTCATCGTCCATCCGGACCAAAGCGAGCAGGTCCCGGCGATGATCGAGCGGTATCGCACCCTGGTCACGTCGCAAGGCGGCCAGGTGCATCGGGTCGAGGACTGGGGCCGGCGCCAGCTGGCCTACCCGATCCAGAAGCTCGTCAAAGCCCACTACATCCTGCTCAATATCGAATGCACCAAGGCTACGCTCGACGAGCTCGAGCACGGCTTCCGCTACAACGATGCCATCTTGCGGCACCTCACGACGGTGCAGAAGAAGGCGCTCACCGGCCCCAGCCCGATGATGAAGACGGTCGAGCGCGAAGAAGCGCGCAAGGCAGTGACCGAGACGGCCGGCGAGTCGGTGACCGAGGCGGTGCCCGTTCCGGCGGTTTGACGCGGTTCGACGTGAACCGCGTCGTGTTGAACGCGGTGCTCGTCGAGCGGGCTGTGCTGCGGACCACTCCGGCGGGTGTTGCGGTGCTGGAAATGCAACTGCAGCATCGCTCGGAGACGGTCGAAGCCGGGGTTCCTCGAACGCTTGATTTTTCCGTCGACGCCATGGCGATCGGCGAGGCGGCGAGAACGCTGGCGGCAGAACGTCTGGGCGCCGCGCTGCGCGTATCGGGGTTTCTCGCCCCGCGCAGCCAACGGAGCAAGCGGGTGGTGGTGCATATCACGCAGGTTGAGCGGGTTCCCGGGGAATCCGCATCTGGGATTCGATAACGAGTTTTTTCGGAGCATGCAATGAGTGCAGTGATGCGAAGCGGTGGCAAGCCGAAGTTCGGCGCCAAGGGACGCGGAAAGCCGGGCGGTCGGCGCGGCAATCAACAAAACGCGCTGTTCAAGCGCAAGAAGTTCTGCCGGTTCACGGTGGAGAAGGTCGAAAGCATCGACTACAAGGATGTCGACACCTTGCGCGACTTCATTCAGGACAACGGCCGCATCATCCCGGCCCGCCTGACGGGAACCAAGGCGCACTACCAGCGCCAGCTGGACACGGCGATCAAGCGTGCGCGCTTCCTGGCGCTGCTGCCGTACACGGACATTCACTGAGCGCCGGGGCAGGATTCATCATGCAAGTCATTCTTCTCGACAAGATCAGCAATCTGGGGCAGTTGGGCGACGTCGTTCGCGTCAAGGACGGCTACGCACGCAACTTCCTGATTCCCAAGGGCAAGGCCCGCCGTGCGACGCAGGCCGCGCTGCAGGAGTTCGAGGTCAAGCGCGCAGAACTGGAGCGCGTGCACGCCGAGCGCCTGAAGGCGGCTCAGGACGCGGGCGAGCGCCTGCAGGGCATCACGCTGCAGATCACCGCCAAGGCCGGCGTCGACGGCCGGCTGTTCGGATCGGTGACCAACTTCGATATCGCCGAAGCGCTGGGCAAGCAGGGCTTCGAGGTTCCGAAGGCCAACGTCCGGCTGCCGCAAGGCCCGCTCAAGGCAATCGGCGACTACAAGGTCGCGGTCGCGCTGCATACCGACGTCGTGGTCGAGATCACGGTTTCGGTCCTCGGCGAGCACGTGTAAGGAACTGCCGAATCCCCCTCTCCCGCCTTGCGGGAGAGGGCGGGGGTGAGGGTGGTAAACGATGAACTGGTCCCCCTCCGAACGGGAAACTCCCGACACCCAGATTGCCGCCCTGCGCACGCCGCCGCACTCGATCGACGCCGAAACCTCGGTGCTCGGTGGACTGCTGCTCGACAACGGCGCCTGGGACCGCATTGCCGACCGAATCGCGCCGGACGACTTCTACCGGCACGATCATCGGCTGATCTTCCAGCACATCGCCCGGCTCATCGACCAGTCGCGGCCTGCCGACGCGGTGACGGTTTTCGAGGCCTTGCGCACCAGCGGCAAGGATCAGGATGCCGGCGGCCTCGTCTATCTCAACGAACTCGTCCAGAACACCCCTTCCGCCGCCAATATCCGGCGCTATGCCGAAATCGTGCGCGAGCGCGCGGTGCTGCGGCAGCTCGTGCGCGTCGGCGAGGAGATCGCCGACTCGGCGCTCAGCCCGCAAGGGCGCGAAGCCAAGCAGATCCTCGACGAAGCCGAAACCAAGGTTTTCCAGATCGCCGAGCAGGGCGCGCGGGGCCAGGGCGGCTTCATCAAGCTCGAGCCCCTGCTGTCCAAGGTGGTCGAGCGCATCCAGGAACTGTTCGAGCGGCCGAATCACGGCGACGTCACCGGCGTGCCGAGCGGGTTCAAGGACCTCGACAGCAAGACTGCCGGGTTCCAGGAAGGCGACCTCGTCATCATCGCCGGCCGGCCATCGATGGGCAAGACCTCCTTCGCGCTCAATATCGGCGAGCATGTGGCGATCGATATGGGCATGCCGGTGGCGGTGTTTTCGATGGAAATGGGCGCGGAGCAGCTCGCCTTGCGGATGCTCGGTTCGGTCGGTCGCATCGATGCCCAGCGCCTGCGTACCGGCCGCCTGCTCGAAGAGGATTGGCCGCGCCTGAGCGAGGCGATCGAGCGCATGCATACCGCGCCGCTGCACATCGACGAAACGCCGGCCCTGGCGCCGCTCGAACTGCGGGCGCGGGCGCGCCGCCTGGCCCGCGAGTATGGCAAGCTCGGGATGATCATCGTCGACTACCTGCAGCTGATGTCGGGCTCGTCGGCGGGCGAGAACCGGGCAACCGAGATCTCGGAGATCTCCCGGTCGCTCAAGGCGCTCGCCAAGGAACTGAAGGTGCCGGTGCTGGCACTGTCGCAGTTGAACCGCACCGTGGAGCAGCGTACCGACAAGCGCCCGGTGATGTCCGATCTGCGCGAGTCGGGCGCCATCGAGCAGGACGCCGACGTGATCCTCTTCATCTACCGCGACGAGGTCTACAACCCCGACACGCCGGACAAGGGGGTTGCGGAGATCATCATCGGCAAACAGCGAAACGGACCGATCGGCAAGGTGCAGTTGCGGTTTGGGGGCGAGCACACGCGCTTCGACAATCTCTCGCTGTCGACCCCGCCGCCGTTCTGATCTGCGCAACGGAAGCTGCTCCCCGTCTCCCGCGTGCGGGAGAAGACGGGGGTGAGGGTGGCGCCCGCTTCTGAATCGCCGCTACAGCGCTTCCGCCGCGTAATCCGCCAGCCGGGACCGCTCGCCGCGCTGCAGGGTCACATGGCCCGCATGCGTCCAGCCCTTGAACCGGTCGACGGCGTAGGTCAGTCCCGAGCTTCCTTCGGTGAGGTAGGGCGTGTCGATCTGCGCGATGTTGCCCAGGCACACCACCTTGGTGCCCGGCCCGGCGCGGGTGACCAGCGTCTTCATCTGCTTGGGCGTGAGGTTCTGCGCTTCGTCGATGATCAGGAACTTGTTGACGAAGGTGCGGCCGCGCATGAAGCTCATCGACTTGATGCGGATGCGCGTGCGGATGAGGTCGTTGGTCGCCGCGCGGCCCCACTCGCCGCCGCTTTCGTCGCTGCGGTTGAGGACCTCGAGGTTGTCCTCGAGCGCGCCCATCCACGGCGCCATCTTTTCCTCTTCCGTGCCCGGCAGAAACCCGATGTCCTCGCCGACCGGAACGGTCGCCCGGGTCACGATGATCTCGCTGAAGCGCTTGCTCTCGAAGGTCTGCGCCAGGCCGGCGGCC
>JAJYBQ010000003.1 GCA_021778935.1 Pseudomonadota bacterium
CGACACCCAGGCATTCATCGAATGCCTGGGATCCGTCACCCTGGTGCAAGCGGGCAGTTCCCTGAAATTCTGCAAGGTGGCCGAAGGTTCGGCGGATCTCTACCCCCGACTCGCGCCCACCTGCGAGTGGGACACCGCGGCGGCGCAAGCCGTTCTGGAGGGAGCCGGGGGCGTGGTCGTCGACCGGCGCGGAAGACCGCTGCGATACGGCAAACCGGAGGTCTTGAACCCACCGTTCGTTGCCGCGCAGTCGACCGCAATCATCCCCGCATGATCCACGGCTCCTATGCATTCGCCGGCGCCGCGACGGGCTTCGTCATCGGCCTGACCGGCGCCGGCGGCGGCGCCCTGATGACGCCGATCCTGCTGCTCGCCTTTGGCGTCGCGCCGACCACCGCCGTCGCGACCGACCTCTGGTTTGCGGCAGTCACGAAGATGATCGGCGCACGAGTCCACCACGCCGGCGGAAACGTCGACTGGCAAGTGGTCCGGCGTCTTTGGTGGGGCAGCCTCCCGGCCGCGATCGCCGTCGTCGCCATCGTCGGCGCGGGCATCGCCATCGCAAAGGTTCACTGGCTGACCCAGGCAATCGGCGGCGTGGTGCTCGTCACCGCTGCGGGCATGCTGGCTTCGCCTCACCTGCTCGCGGCGGCCAGGAACCGGCGCATCGGCAACCCCGCCCGGTTCAAGGCGGCCCAACCCGGGTTGACGGTCGCATCCGGCGCCGCGTTGGGACTGGCCGTGGCGCTGACCTCGATCGGAGCGGGCGCACTGGGGAGCGTTCTGCTCCTGTATTTATATCCCCTACGCATGACGCCCCATCGCCTCGTCGCCACCGACCTCGTCCACGCCATCCCGCTCGCCGTGGTGGCCGGGATCGGCTATCTTTTTGCTGGAATGGTCAACTGGAGCATGCTGTTCAGCCTGCTGCTGGGGTCCGTTCCCGCCGTCCTGGCCGGCAGCGCACTGGCCCGACGTGTTTCGGGAAACTGGATGCGCGTTGCGCTAGCCCTGACCCTGGCGGCAACCGGAATCGGGGTGCTGTCGTAGCGAAGTCCGCGTCACTTTTCGATGCCGCGCCTTGGGCGGCGGTCAAAGCCGGATCAATGCACGCCCTTGCAGAAACAGGGTGTATGCACGCCACTTCCAGGTCGATCGCAAGGCCAGAGCACACGACGCGAAGCGCGCGGCCTCCGCGTACTGCGACCGCTTCCGCGCGTCCATCGCCAGCCACCGGTAGCCGTTTCCGCCAAACCGCCTTGCATACGCCATCACCTCCGGCGTCGTGCAGCCGCGCAGCACATGCTCCGCCACGCGGGTCGCACTCAACTGCTTTCCCCGCTCGTCGACTGCAGTGGAGACATTTCCGCCATGTGCGACCGAGCGGTCAGGAACGTTATGCACGGCGACGGTCGCATGGCGATATCCAACCCCCGATGCCGCATCAAGGGCACGCAGAAAGAAATCGAGATCTTCCCAAAAGCGGGTCGCCTCCCAAAATCCGCCAATACGCTCACACAAGGAGCGCCGCAGCACACAGGCATTGAGATGCGGGAAATTGTCCAACAGGCACGAAATCTTCGATAAGCGCGCAAACGCGTCCGCGCGCAGCGACACCGCGGGCAAACTCCGAACCATGTTCGGCAACCAGGTCGGGTACAGCAACGCCCCCAACCGCCGCGCCTCCTGGTTGGCAAAGACCAAGTCAATCGAAGCTTCATCCACAAATGCCTGTACGGCAATTTCCAGGTGGCGCTCCTCGCACCAGTAATCATCATCGTCGCAAAACGCGATCAATTCCCCCCGCGCATGCCGCAGTCCGCAGTTGCGCACCCGCGCCGGTCCACTCCCTCGGACGTCACCATTCCCCGTGTGGAAGTACCGAAACTCTCCGCTGACTGCGCGCAGCGCCGCCTCGTTTTCGCGCGCGATATCCGGATCAGGACTGTCATCGACGACAACCACCTCGCGAAGCGCGTGCGTCTGGCGCCCGATGGCAGCCAGCGCAACGCGTAGCTCCCCGGGGCGATTCCGGGTCGGCACGATCACAGAAACGAACACGCCCCACCCTTTTCAGGCCATGTGGTACCTGCGCCGGGTGTCACATGCCGGCAACCGAACGCCGGCTGCCACGCGCCGGAAACGTTCCGCCGCATCAGTGCCCCGCACCCGCGCGGGCTGGCGAACTCCCGGTCGACCCGCTCTCGGAAACACCGGTAGCACGCGCGAGACAGTCGAGATATCCGTAGCCATGGTCGACCAGAACCCGCTCGAACCGAGCACACATCTCCCGCGCCACTTCCGGATCCAGACCGGAATGCCTTTTCTGATGGTCGCGGGCGTGTTCCCGTTGTCCCACACGCTGCAAGACCGCATCGCGATCGTAAGGCATGTGTAACTGGTCTAGCAGCTGAAGCACACGCTGCTGATCGTTGAACCAGTTCGTTTCGAAACGATGGAATCGCACGCCGGGAAGCCGTCCCCTCCATTCCTGAGTACGCGCCTCGATCTCGAACCAGTACCACAGGCAGCGATAAAACGGATGGCGGAACTCCCCTTCGGCTTCGAGGAGATCTGCGATTCCGATCCGATTCGACGGCGCACGGTAATCTAACGCCCAGTAATCTCCCTTGGGCGTACCGGGGCACTCGTCCAAGCGAAAGAGTGAAGTTGCCACCTCGACCGGATCCCGAACCAGATGAACCACTTCAAGCTTTCGGCTGAATTCCTTTGCCGCATATTCCACAAACGACTTGATAAACATGTGGTTCGACTCGACGTAATACCGATACGGAATCGCGGCGCGGCGAATATAAATAGATTTCACCCCGTAAAAATAGCGCTCGACCTGCGGCATGTCGCTGAACGTCGCCGCCCGCAGAAGATCCCCGTTCATGATCGGATAGGGCTCGTGCAGCGACAAACAGTCCGGAATCGCGGAAAAAAGTTTGGCGAGCGTCAGGGTGCCGCTACGCCCGGTGGTCGCCGTAAAAATGACTTTCTCCAGGTTCGCGGTTCGCAGCTGGTAGTACGCGCGCGCCAGCGAGGTGACGGCCGGGTTCCGTTTGACGAAGACGGGAATTTTCATGTGCGTGACACTCGTTGCGGCAAGCAAAGCGCCAGAGGATACAACACGAATTTTTAATGCAAAATGAACCATCCACCGTGCCGGCGTACGATCTCGTATGCCGCCCCGAAACCGTGCCCGACAAACCTGGCTACCCGACCGCTGGAACAGCAGGCCCGACCCTTCCCATTCGCCGGATTCCCGGGCATGCTTCGCGCCTTGATAGCGAGGATCGTACCCCGGCGACATCCGCTATATTTCGCGGATTCCCGGAATTCTCGCGGTCAACTCCCGGCATAGGTTGCCTTGCTGGGGAGCGAGAATCCGTCCGATCCTGCCATTTTTCAGCCTTTTCGCCACTTTGCTTGGAGAGCACACCATGCCCGTCGTCGCAGTCATCGGACTGGGATACGTCGGCCTACCGCTTGCGGTCGCCTTCGGCAGGAAGTTCCGCACCATCGGCTACGACCTGTCGCAGCCGAAGATCGACGCCTATCGCCGATACATCGACCCCACCGGCGAAGTCAGCACCGGGGATCTACGCGCCGCCCACCTGCTCGAGGTCACCACGGATGAAACCCGGCTGCGTGAGGCCGACTTCGTCGTGGTCGCCGTCCCGACCCCGGTCGACGAAGCGCACCAGCCCGATTTCTCACCTCTGGTCGGCGCCAGCATCGCCGTCGGCCGCAACCTCAAGCCCGGCGCGACCATCGTCTACGAATCCACCGTCTACCCCGGCGCCACCGAAGAAGTCTGCATCCCGCTGATCGAGCGCGAATCCGGGACGAAGTGGAAGACCGGCTTCTTCGTCGGCTACTCGCCGGAGCGCATCAACCCCGGCGACAAGGAACACACGCTGACCCGGATCACCAAGGTGGTGTCCGGCGACACCCCCGAGACCCTCGCCCGCGTCGCCGACACCTACGGCGCGATCATCGAGGCGGGCGTCTACCCGGCATCGAGCATCAAGGTGGCGGAAGCCGCCAAGGTCATCGAGAACACCCAGCGCGACCTCAACATCGCGCTGATGAACGAGCTGTCGCTGATCTTCCACCGCCTCGGCATCGACACCCTGGAGGTGCTGCAGGCCGCAGGCACGAAGTGGAACTTCCTGCCCTTCCGGCCGGGTCTCGTAGGCGGCCACTGCATCGGCGTCGACCCGTATTACCTCACGCACAAGGCCGACATGCTGGGCTACCACCCACAGGTCATCCTCGCCGGCCGCCGCATCAACGACGGGATGGGGGCGTACATCGCCCACGAGACCGTCAAGGAAATGATCAAGGCCGGCCTGCCGGTGCGCGGCAGCCACGTAACCGTGCTGGGGCTCACCTTCAAGGAAAACTGCCCTGACCTGCGCAACTCCAAGGTCATCGACGTGATCCGCGAGCTGCAGTCCTACGGCGTGACCGTGCATGTCCACGACCCCGTCGCCGCTAGCGCGGAAGCCGAACACGAATACGGCGTCCGCCTGGAATCCTGGGACGAGCTGCCGCAAGCCCATGCCGTGGTCGCCGCCGTGGCCCACAAGGAGTTCGCCGGAATCGTGCAAGCCGGACTCGATGCGAAGCTCGTCCCCGGCGGCGTCTTCACCGACGTGAAATGCCATTTCGACGCATCGGATCTGCAACGTCGGGGGTACGCGGTATGGCGCCTGTGACGTCCTCCCCGGAATCCGGCACGCCGATGGTGGCCGCGACCGCGGACATCGAAGCCTTCGTCTCGGGCCGGCGTCGGCGCTGGCTCGTCACCGGCGCCGCGGGCTTCATCGGCTCGCACTTGGTCGAAACGCTGCTGCGCCTCGATCAGGAGGTCGTCGGCCTGGACAACTTTGCAACCGGCCACCGCTCCAACCTGGACGACGTCCGCACTCGGGTCGGCGATGCGGCCTGGCGGCGCTTCCATTTCATCGAAGGCGACATCACCCGGCTGGAAACCTGCCGGCAGGCCTGCGACGGCGCGGCCATCGTGTTGCACCAGGCCGCGCTGGGGTCGGTCCCGCGTTCGCTGGAAGACCCGATCGCGACCCACAATGCCAACGTGACCGGCTTCCTGCACATGCTGGTGGCGGCGCGCGACGCCGGCTGCGGGCGCTTCGTCTATGCGGCCTCGAGTTCGACCTACGGCGATCATCCCGGCCTGCCCAAGGTCGAGGAGACCATCGGCCGGCCGCTGTCGCCCTATGCCGCGACCAAGTTCTTCGACGAGATCTACGCCGACGTATTCGGCCGATGCTATGGCATGCCGACGATCGGATTGCGGTACTTCAACGTCTACGGCGCACGCCAGGACCCCAACGGCCCCTATGCCGCCGTGATTCCGCGCTGGGCGGCAGCGATGCTGCGCAACGAGTCCTGCCGGATCAACGGCGACGGCGAAACCTCGCGCGATTTCTGCTACGTCGCCGACGCGGTGCAGGCAAACCTGCGTGCCGGTCTCGTGGAAAACCCCGACGCCGTCGGGCAGGTCTACAACGTCGCGGTCGGCGCGCGGACCAGCCTCACCCAACTCCACGCTCTGCTGGCCGAAGCGCTGCGCGAACGCCGGCCGGAACTCGCCGATGTGCCGCCGGAGTACGCACCATTCCGAGCCGGTGATGTGCGCCATTCCGAGGCGAACATCGGCAAGGCGCAGCGCCTGCTCGGGTACCGACCGAAATTCGTGGTTCGCACCGGGTTGCGGGACGCGGCGCCTTGGTACATCCATGCTTCCCGGCACCACAACCCATAAGCGACCTGGATCATAGTGCCATGCAGGAGAATGGCGAACCGCGGAAGACGCTTGCCGTTCAGGCTTCGCACTATTCCGCCGGGAATTTCCTGTCTCTTCTTGCGGGGTTCGTGACCTTTCCGCTGCTCACGCGCACCCTCACCGTGGCGGACTATGGCCTCCTGAGCTTCGTTTCGCTGGTGCTGTCGCTATTGGTTGGGATCGGCAAGATCGGTCTGCAGCAATCCATCGTCCGATTTTTCAACGAAGTACGCATGGGGAAGCGACCGGAAACGACCGAGGGCTACTATGGAACCGTGATTCCCAGCCTGCTCGCGGCGGGGCTGGCTTTCTCCGCGATCTGGATCCTGGTCACCGAGTTCACCCCGGCCCACTGGTGGTCCAACCCGAATGTCCACTTCCTGCTCCTGCTCACGACGCCGCTGATCCTGGTCAGGATCTTTGAGAGCGCCTTCACCAACATACTGCGTGCGCAGGAACGCAGCCGGGACCTCAACATTTACAACGTGGCGAAGCGTTACGCATCGCTCGCCGCGGTGGTGGTCACGGTTCTGTATATCGCGCGTACCGCAGCCGGATTCTTCAGCGCGACGATCACCGCCGAAGTAATTTCGCTTTCCGCCCTAGTGACCTGGTTCCTGCGGCGGCAACCCGTTCGCCTCCAAAAATTTTCGCCGAGCCTGTTCCGCGCCATGCTTGCCTTCGGCCTGCCGATGGTCGTCACGGAGGTCTCCTGGGTTATTTTTGCGTCCGGCGATCGCTACGTCATCCAGATCCTGCTCGGCGCAGGAGCCGTCGGCGTCTATTCCGCGGCGTACAACATCTGTGATTACGTGCAGACCAGCATCCTCGCGGCACTGATCTCGGCGATGCAACCGATCTTCATACGGATCTACGAAGAGAGCGGCGCCCCCCAGGCGGTCGCATTTCTACGAACGTTCGTCCACAGCTACTTCCTCATCGCCGCGCCGATCGTCGCCGGGTTCTCGGCGATCTGCGAGCCGCTGCTCACCACCCTCGCCTCGGACAAATACCGCGCCGGCGCCGCCCTGATCCCGTGGATCATCGGCGGAATGGTGTTCGCGGGCGTCTCGATCATCGGCGGGTCAGGGCTCTACACGCACAAGCGGTCGTCGGTGACGATGACCCTCATTCTGATCAGCGCGGTGGTCAACATCGCGCTCAACCTCTTCCTCGTTCCCCGCTATGGGATTCTCGGCTCCGCGATCGCAACGCTGCTGAGCTACATGCTGCTTGCCACCCTGATGTACTGGACCGGGCGGAGATATCTTGCCGTCCCCATGCCATGGTTGGCGATCGGACGATCGGCCCTGCTGGCAGCGATCATGTATCTCGTGATCACTCGCATCGGCGCGGTCAACGCCATCGTGACCATCGGACTGCGCGTCGGAGCCGGCGTTCTGCTTTATGGCACGCTTGTTTACTTTTTCGATCGCCTTGCACGCGACTGGATTCGCCGACACGCACGCATATTGCGACAACGATTCCGCGCCTCCGCGGATGAGGCATCCAGACCGGGAGCGCCCCTTCCATGACCGGAACTTCTTTGCCCTTGCAACGCGTAAAGATATTGACCAAGGCCACCCTGACGAGCCGGGTCGGCTGGTACTGCCTATCGTCGATCCGGGCTGGCAACGTCGCGGTACTCATGTACCACCGGATCCATCGGTCTGGGACCCCCTTTTCCGGGGTGGATCCCGATCGATTCCGCGAGCAGATGCGCTGGCTGTCGCGCCAGTGTCGGCCGATCGCCATCGACGAACTTGCCGATGCTGCGCGAATTCCCTCGCGACACAATCCGGCCATACTTGTCACCTTCGACGACGGCTTCCGGGACTACCACGACCACGCCTACCCCATCCTCGAAGAACTGCGCATTCCCGCCGTCGTATTCGTCGCGACGGCGTTCCTCGATCACGGCGGTGCGATCTGGACCGATGTCGTCCAGTTCGCCCTGGCGACCACCCGCGAGCGGCGCATCGCTCCGCCCTGGAACCGCGCGATCGTCCACGAACTGGATTCGCCGGAAGCCCGCGAGCGGGCCGCGCAAGCCTGCAAGACATTCCTGAAGGGCATCCCCGACGTCGAGCGGCGCAGCGCAGTCTCCGCGCTCCTGGGGGAACTGGGCGTGGACGAAGCCGCCATCGAAGCGACGTACGGCCGCCAGATGCTGACCTGGGATGAGGTCCGCGCCACGCGGGAGTTCACGACCTACGGCGGGCACAGCCACACCCACCCGATCCTTTCGCAACTCGACGACGACGGGATCGAATACGAAATCGCCACCTGCCAGCGCCGCCTCACCGAAGAACTTGGCGCACCGGCTCGCCACTTCGCGTACCCCAACGGCCGCAGCGTGGATTTCGATGCCCGGGTCCAGGCCGCCCTGCGCCGGCACGGATTCGAGTCGGCATTTTCCACCAACGATGGCCGGGTGACCGCGGACGTCGACTGGATGGCGATCCCGCGCAAGGCGGCGGGCGGCAGCACCCTGGCCGATTTCGCGTTTTCGGTGGGGTTCCAGTGAGTCTCCCTCCGACATCCCCGCCCCGCGCCGCCATGACCGCGGTGCTCATGTACCACGCGGTGGCCGACGATGTGCAATCGACGCAGGGTGCCGATCCGCATTACACGGTCCCCCGGACCGGGTTTCTGGCCCAACTCGACATGATCCGGGACCAGGGTCTGCGGGCCGCAAGCTGCGCGTCGATCCTCGCCGGCGGCGATTCGGCGCGAGCGACGGTCGCCCTCACCTTCGACGACGGCCACGAAAGCAACTTCGCCGCGGCCGAGGCCATCGTCGAGCGCGGCATGGGCGCCGACCTGTTCGTCAACCCCGGCCTGGTTGGCGGTGCAGGACTGCTCCCCTGGAGCGCACTGCGCGAACTGACGGACGCGGGGATCTCCATCCAGTCCCACGGCATGACCCACCGCTATCTCGATGACCTCGACGATGCGGAGGTGGAACGCGAACTGCGTGCCTCCCACGCCGAGATCGCCGACCGGATCGGCGTTCCCCCGACGCTGTTCGCGCCGCCGGGAGGACGCTTCCGCAACGGGTTCCTGCAGCAAGCCCGGAACGCCGGATACCGCGCCGTATGCAGTTCCCGGCCGGGCGTCTGGCGCACGGACCGCGACACGGCGGAAATTCCCCGGCTTGCCATGCTGGCCGGAACCGGCGATGCGCAATTCCGGCGCTGGTTGGCATGTGAGCCGCGCGAAGTACGCAGGCAGCGAATTCGCTACGACCTGCTGCGCCTGGCCAAGCGCAGCCTCGGCAACCGCGGCTACGAACGCCTGCGCAGTGCGCTGCTGGGCGCCGCCGGAAACGAATCATGATGGGAGCCGTGCAACACACGCTGCCGTTTGTCTTCTGGGCGGCCTCCGCGCTCGTCGCCTACACGTACGCCGGCTACCCGCTGTTGCTCGCGCTCTGGGCGCGCATGGTTCCCCGCCCCGTGCGCCGGGCTGCGATCACGCCCAAAGTCGCAGTCATCGTCGTTGCGCATAACGAAGAACACCGGATCGCCGCCAAGATCGAGACCATCCTTGCCCAGGACTACCCGGCGGCAGCGCTACGCGTCCTCATTGCCTCCGACGGTTCGACCGACGGCACCCTGGCACGGATCGAACCGTGGCGCGGCGACCGGGTCGAGGCGATCGGCTGGCCGGATCGCCGCGGCAAGGCCGCGTGCCTCAACGACGCGGTTGCCGCGTGCCACGAAGAGATCGTCGTCTTCATGGACGCCCGCCAGCGCCTCCACCCGGGAGCGGTGCGCGCGCTGGTGGAAAATTTCGGCGACGAACGCGTAGGCGCGGTCAGCGGCGAACTGGTCTTCGAAACCGAGGATGCGACGGCCTTCGGCGAAGGGGTCGACGCCTACTGGCGCTATGAGAAGACGATTCGCCTGCGCGAGTGCCTTGTCGATTCCACGGTCGGCGCAACCGGCGCACTCTATGCCATACGCCGGAACTTGTACCGGCCGATTCCCGGCAACACGGTGCTCGACGACGTCCTCATTCCGATGAATATCGTGCTCCAGGGCTACCGCGTGGCCTTCGAACCGCTCGCCGTCGCCTACGACCGTCCGGCGCGCGACGCGGCCCAGGAACGACTCCGCAAGGTTCGCACCTTGGCCGGGAATTTCCAGTTGTTCGCGACGCGCCCCGCTCTACTGCTGCCCTGGCGCAACCGGATCGCGTTCCAGTTCTGGTCGCACAAGGTGCTGCGCCTCGCCTGCCCCTGGGCCATGGCCGCCGCTCTGACGGCCGACGCCGCCCTCGCGCCCCGATCGACCCTGTACACTGCGGCGCTTGCCGTACAGCTTGCATTCTGGGGCGCAGCCCTCGCGGGCGCGCTGTTCCCCTCGGCGCGGTCGCTGCGCCCGGTGCGGATCGCACACGCGTTTCTTTCGTTGAACTGGTTTGCCGTGCTGGGCCTGATCGAATTCCTCACCAACCGCGAAGCGCACCTGTGGCGTACTCGCGCCGCGGCTTCGGATCCGGGGCAACCATGCGCGTGATCTACGTCGTCTCGTTGTTTCCGTGTTGGTCGGAGACCTTCATCGTCCGGGAAATCCGCGAACTGCTTCGGATGGGCGTCGACGTTCGCATCGTTTCCCTGCGCCATCCGAGCGAAACGCTGGTGCAATCCGACGCGCGGGAACTCCAGGACCGGGTGATCTACCCGGCGCCGGTCCTGCGCACCGCCGTCGCCGCGGCCTCCGCCGTGCTCCGGCATCCGTTGCGCGAACTCGGCCGGCTCTTCGAGATCGGGTGGTCGATGTCGGCACCCCCGCTCGAACGCCTGAAATCCCTGGGCGCATGGTGGCGGATCACCGGATTGTCGGCGGCAATGCGGAAATTCGACCCCGACCTTCTACACGCCCACTGGGCCACCTATCCCTCCACCGCGGCGATGATCGCGGCGGAACGCCTGGCGCGGCCGTTCAGCTTCACCTGCCACGCCCACGACATCTTCACCGCCGACCACCTGCTGCGCCGGAAACTGCGGCGCTGCGCATTCGGCGTGACGATCTCGGATTTCAACCGGCGCTACCTCGCGCAACGCATTCCGAACGCGGGGGCGGAACGACTGCGCGTGGTTCACTGCGGCATCGAACCGGACGTCATGCCTTTTCACGATGACGGTCGGCAATCCGATCCCCCGCTCGTGCTGGCCGTCGGCCGCCTGGATCCGATCAAGGGTTTCGCCGACCTCGTCGATGCCTGTCGCGACCTGCGCGACCGCGGCATGGCCTTTCAGTGCGACATCGTCGGCGACGGCCCGCTGCGGGCGGAACTGCAACAGCGGATCGACGCAGCCGGTCTTTCCGCGGCGGTGCGCCTCCGCGGTGCGTGCAAGCAGGAAGAAGTTCGCGGCCTGCTGGACCGGGCGACGATCTTCGTCCTGCCTTCGGTGGTCACCCCGCAGGGCGATCGGGACGGGATTCCCGTCGCGCTGATGGAGGCGATGGCAAGCGGCGCACCGGTCATTTCCACCCGGGTATCCGGCATACCGGAGTTGGTGGAAGACGGCGACTGCGGCTTGCTCGTCGAGCCGCACGACCCGGAATCGCTGGCCAGCGCCATGCGACGCCTGTTATCGGATCCCGATCTGCGGAGCCGCTTCGCGCGCGCTGCGCGCGGCAAAGTGGAAGCGGACTTCGACGTCACGCGGGAAACCCACAAGCTCTTCCGGGAGATGGAGCACGCCGTGTCGTCATCGGCGTCGGCGTCGAAAAGCCGTCCGATCCGCGTGCTGTTCATCACCGACGAAATGGAGATCGGCGGTACCCAGCGGCAGATCGTCCACATTGCAACCGGCTTGGATCGCGGCCAGTGCGAGTCCGCGGTCGCATATTTCCGCAACCGCTCGTTTCTCTGCGACGAACTGGAGCAAGCGGGAGTGCCCGTGATCCCGATTCCCAAGGCCGGGAAAGTCGATTTCCGGTTCCTCGCGGGCCTGTCCCGGACGATCCGCGAGGGAAATTTCGACGTAGTGCATTGCTTTTCGTTTACCGGGGAATTCTGGGGAGCCCTGGCCTGCAGCCTGATTCCGCTTCATCATCGCCCCGCGGTGATCACATCGGTGCGCAACACCTACGACTGGTATACCCCGTGGCAATGGGCGGCAAAATCCTGGGCGGGAAGGCAATCCCTGGCCATCATTTCCAACTCCCGGATCGGCGCACAATATGCGGCGGGGCGGATGAAGCGCGACCCGTCCGACATCGAAGTGATCTACAACGGGGTTTCGCTTTCCCAAGCGGCATCGGCCGCGGACCCGGAAGCCATTCGTTCCGACCTGGGAATCCCGCATGACGCGATATTCGTTCTGTTCGTGGGACGTCTCGTCGAACAAAAGAACGTGTCATTGCTGCTGCGCGCCACCGCGCGCGGCATCGCCGCGGGGACGCGCGTTTCGCTCGGCATCGCCGGCGACGGACCGCTTCGCGCCGACCTGGAATCCGAAGTCGACGCAATCGGGATTCGATCTTCGGTCCGCTTCTTCGGGCATCGTCCCGACGCCCACCGCCTGATCCGCTCGAGCGACGTGGTGGTTCTTCCTTCCGTCCGCGAAGGGCTATCCAACGTCGTCATGGAATCGATGCTGGCCGGAAAGCCGGTGATCGTTTCCGCGGTCGGCGGGAACGGAGAACTCATCGACGACGGCGTAAGCGGAATTCTATTCCCGAGCGGAGACGTGAATGCGCTCGCGGCCGCGATCTCCCGTCTCGCATCGTCGCCCGCGTTGCGGCGCGAAATGGGCGCCGCCGGGAAACACAAGGCATCGACGCATTTCTCCGTCGAGGAGATGGTGCAGCGCTACCAGACCCGCTATACCGAACTTGCCGCACGGACCCGGCCGACTTCCGGGTTCCGTTCGGCCCTGCTTTGATCTGTCGAGGAACCCATGTCTTCGGTATTGAGCCGATTTGTCGTTGCGATGGCGCGATCCCCCTCTTCGCGCCGCGAGCCGTTCGACCTGCCCAGCCGGTACGTCGAAGGCGATGCGGGCGTCTGGCGCCGCCTCGTCTTTTCGCCGGACATCGCCGTCTGGGCACAGGGTGAAATTTGCCATGACGGCGGCGCCGACATCGGTGGCATTGCTCTTGGCATGTCTCCCGCCTCACCCGATTTCGAAACCGCCCGGCCCGGCGCGAACGCGATCAACGCATGGATTCGAGACCGGAGCTGGACGCCCGCGGGAGAGCGGGGACGCCACTGCCAGATATTCTGGGACATTGCCGCGCGCCGACTCGTCGCCGTTGTCGATGCCTTTCGCACCATACCGGTGTATTACGCGGTGACATCGGATTGGGTGGTGTGCGCGAGCGACCTTCGGCTGATCCTTGCGACCGGTGTCGTCACCCCGACGGCATCGTCTTCGGCAATCTTTCATTACCTGAATTTCTCCTATGTTCCATCCCCGTACACGGCGATTGAAGGCATTGAAAAGCTTCCGGCCGGACACGCGCTGGAATACGACAACGGCACAGCCCGCGCCACCCGGTACTGGCATCTCCGCTACCCGGAAGATCTTGCCGCGCCCGAAAACGAACGCGCCGGGATGTTGCACGACCGGATCGTTTCCACGGTCCAGCGCTACCGACCGACGGAGGGCGCCTGGGGAACCTTCCTGAGCGGCGGCACCGACAGTTCCAGCATCGCAGGAATCCTGGCGCGCGAACCCGGCGCGGCAAAGGTCGCCTCCTTTTCGATCGGCTTCGACGAGGAGGGATATGACGAACTCGGCTATGCGCAGATCGCCGCGGACCACTTCGGCCTTGCGCCCCGTATGCGCCGAGTGGACGAGGCATACACGGTCGCACTGATTCCGCGCCTTGCCGCCGAATTCGACGAGCCCTTCGGCAACGCCTCCGCGATTCCCACCTACGCCTGCGCGGAACTTGCTGCCGCGGAGGGCGTCACTACGCTGATCGCCGGCGACGGCGGCGACGAGATCTTCGGCGGCAACGAACGCTATCGCAAGGATGTGATCTTCGACCGCTATTTCCGGGCGCCGTGGCCGGTTCGCGCTGCCGGATCGATCGCAGCCCACCTGCTGAAGCCGTTCGATTTTCGCTTTGGCAATCGCGTGCGCAACTTCGTTTCCCGCGGCTCGCTGCCGAACCCCGACCGCTTTTATACCGACGATTCGTTCGCATCCGACCACTTCGCAGAACTGCTGGGCGAATCGTTCCGCAGCCGGGTGTCCCCGAACGATTCCCTGGACGTACAACGCGCGATCTTCGCCGTTTCGCAAGCACCCAGCGAAATCCACCGGTTGATGTACCTCGACCTGATGATGACCATTGCCGACAATGACATCGTCAAGGTGACACGCGCCGCGCGGCTTGCAAACGTGGCCGTCGCCTTTCCCTACCTGGACCGCGACCTCGTCGAGTTCACCGGCCGCCTACCGGGAAGCGACATGGTGCATGGCCTGGAAAAGCGATACCTGTTCAAGCTTGCGATGCAAGACATCCTGCCCCAGGCGATCCGGGCCAAGAAGAAACAGGGGTTTGGCCTGCCCACCGCGGTCTGGCTCCGCAATCGTGGTGCGTACCGGGAACTGACCTACGATACGATCCTCTCCTCGAACGCGCTGGCGCGCGGGTACTTCCGCCCGGAGTTCATCCGCGAACTGCTCCAGCGCCATGATCGGGGACAGTGGGATTACTCGCCGGAACTCTATCGGCTGTTGATGCTGGAACTCTGGCACCGATCGATCACCCAGGAACCCGTCTCCGCGCGATGAAGCCGTATTTCCAACCTCCTCGTGTGCTGTTCGTTCTGGAGAGCGTCTTTCCCAAACGCGGAGGCGGTGGCGCCGAAGCGCAGGTGCTTACCTTGGCGCACCGGATGCGAACCCTTGGAATCGACGTCGCGGTCATCGCCCCCATGGTTCCCGACGGCCCGCAGCGCGCATCCGATGACGTCGGCGGCGTGCCGGTTCGGCGCATTGCGTACCCCAAGGTTCCGATGGTCGGTGCGGCGATCATGCTGCTGCGCCTCATGCGCATCCTCGTTCGCGAACGTCGGAACACGGTTGCGATTCACGCCCACATCGCGCACAACATGGCATCGGTGTGTTGCGTAACGGGGCGGCTGCTCGGAACGCCCGTGATCGTCAAACTTACCGGATTCCACGAAATATCCGGAGGGATACTCGATTCCGATGCCGGCCTACCCTCGCGCCTGCGCCGCCATGCGTTGCGCCGCGCGAGCTATGTCCAGGCGACGAGCGGCAGGATTTCCAGCCTCCTGCGCGATGCCGGCTTCGCCGACGCGCAGATCCGGCGAATTTCGAACGCCGTCGACATCGATCGGCTAGCCAAAGCACCGGAAAAGGTCGATCGGGATTCCATCCGTGGCGGCGCCGCGCGGGTTGGCATCTATGTTGGCCGACTGGCGCCGGAAAAAGGACTCGAGCATCTCCTCCGGTCCTGGAAGGCCGCATTGGACCGCCGCCGGGACATTCGCCTCGTGCTCGTCGGCGATGGTCCGCTCCGCAAGGAGTTGGAGCAGATGGCCCGGGATCTGCATATCCATGACGCGCTATGGTTCGCCGGCCACACCGATGAAGTTGGCGACTACCTCCACGCGGCGGACTTCGCCATTCTTCCTTCCCTGAGCGAAGGGCTCTCCAACGCCATGCTCGAGGCCATGGCGGCCGGTCTCCCGATGCTCGGATCTCGGGTCAGCGGAACCGAGGATTTCGTCGTACCCGGCGAGACCGGCTGGCTCTTCGAGCCCGGAGACGAAGCCGGCCTGGCATCCCGTCTCGCCGAAATCGCCGACATGGCTCCGGATACCCTGCGCGCGATCGGCGCGCGCGCGCAAGCGTCGGTGGCCGGAGCGGCATCGATCGACGCCGTGGTCCGCCAGCTTCTCACGCTCTATGGGCTGGACCGCATCGCTGAGCAGCCGCTCGGGGCCCGTGCGGCCGGACACCCGGAAGGAACTTGAACGCCATGTGCGGAATCGCAGGACTCGCCTTTCCCCAAGCCGACCGCCGACCCGAACCCGGTGTCGTCGATCGGATGTGCAAGCTGATCACCCATCGGGGACCGGACGACCAGGGAATCTTCGAGTGCGACTTTGCGCACATCGGCATGCGCCGACTGGCCATCATCGATCTCCACAGCGGCCATCAGCCGATCCACAACGAAGACCGCAGCGTATGGGTCGTATTCAATGGCGAGATCTACAACTTCCGCGAATTGCGGGCGCGGCTCGAACGAGCCGGCCACCAATTCACGACGGACTCGGACACCGAATGCATCGTCCACGCCTACGAAGAATATGGCGATGCCTGCTTTGCCGAACTTCGCGGCATGTTCGGCATTGCGATTCTCGATCTTTCCCGCCGACGTCTGCTGCTCGGCCGCGACCGTTTCGGAAAAAAGCCGCTCTACTACACGGTGACGCGGGACGGCACCTTCGCCTTCGCCTCCGAGTTGAAATCGCTCTATGCGGTTCCGGGTTTCGAGCCTGCCATCGCCCCCACCTCCGTGCGCGACTTCTTCGCCTTGGGGTACGTCCCCCAACCCGCGACGATCTACGATGGCGTACACAAGCTGCCGGCGGGCCACCGCCTGCGCTTCGAAGCCGGCCGGATCGCCATCGACCGGTACTGGCAGCTCGACTACGGACCGAAGTGGCGCGAAAGCGAAGCCGAACTCGAAGAGCGCCTCCTCGCCCACCTGGAAGATGCGGTGCGCGTGCGGCTGGCAAGCGACGTGCCATTCGGCGCATTCCTGAGCGGTGGCCTCGATTCGAGCGTCGTGGCCGCCCTGATGGCCCGCAATCTCTCGCAGCCGGTACAGACCTTCACGATCGGGTTTCGCGAAGACGCCTTCAATGAGATTCCCGACGCGCGCGCCGTGGCGAACCACATCGGCGCGCAACATCATGAGCTGGTCGTCGACGCGAGCGCCGTTTCCCTCCTCGACGACCTCGTGTGGCATTTCGACGAACCGCTCGGCGACTCATCGGCGATTCCAACGTTTCTGGTTTCGCGCCTGGCATCCAGACACGTCAAAATGGTGCTCTCGGGCGACGGTGGCGACGAACTATTCGGCGGCTACGATCGCTACCGCCGCTACGCCGTGCTGGAACGCCTGCGGCGTCGCTCCGGCGGCCTGGCCGGCCCGGCCCTGCGCGCCCTCGGCGCAATCCTGCCGGCACCCCGCGGCCCTCGCCTGGCGCGGATCGGCGACCGGCTGTCGCAACCGTACCCGGACAACTATCTCTCGGGCGTCGCCTTGCATACGCGCCGGGATCTGGAGGAGTTTCTCCAACCCGAGTTCCGCGGAACCGACCCCTACGCCGGCATTCGCGGCTCCTTTCATCGCGTCGACATCGACGACCCGATGGAGCGGATCTTTTCCGGGGACATCGACAGCTACCTCGTCGACGACGTCCTCGTGAAAGTCGACCGCATGACCATGGCGACCTCGATCGAAGCCCGCGCGCCGCTGCTCGACCAGGAGCTCGCCGCATTCGTCGCCCGCCTGCCTCGCGCCATGAAGTTCCAGGATGGCCAAGGCAAAATTCTCTTGCGACGCGTCGCGGCCCGTCTGCTTCCCGAAGCCTGCCTGCAAAAGAAGAAGCAGGGGTTCGGCATTCCGCTGGCGCACTGGTTCCGCACCGAACTGCGTACGCTGATGGCCGACACGCTCGAGGACCGCAGTTTCCGCGAGCGCCAAGTGTTTGATACCGATGCGGTGCGGCGGGCGTTCGCCCGCCACCTTGCCGGAGAACGCGACCACGGCGAGTTGCTGTGGCTCATCCTGGTATTTGAGTTGTGGGCGCGGAGATTTCTGGACGACCTTCCGACGGAACCGCAAAGGCGATCCTGATGACCGACACCCCCAAATCGACCTCTGCAGTTCACCCTGCCGTGGCGTTGCCGACCCAAGGACTCCCGGGGGGCCTCTTCTTCCTGTTGTCGATCCTCGTCATTTACGGCGTTTTTCAGTCGCACTACAACATCAACCTCGGCATCCCCGGGGTGAATCCGCTCAATCTCGTGTTCCTCCTGGCCTGGGGTGCGACGCTCTCGCTCCCTTCCGAGCGGTCAACCAAAATGCCGCTCCGCGGATCCTTTTTCCTACTCTTCGCCGCGATGATCTGGGGACTTCTCATCGGCGAAATGCAAGACACCTCGCAAGTCGGCAACGATTTCATCGCGCTAAAGGACGCCGTCTTCTATCCGCTGTACTACTTCCTGTTCTTCCGGTCCGTACGAGGACTGCGCGGCATCCGAACAATGTTCGCGGTGTTGCTATTCGTCGGATTCCTGGTGGCCGTCGAAGGGGTCCGCCAGGCACTGGACTACGGGCTCTTCCACTATAAGGAATCCGCGCGCGTTTCCGGGCCCTTCGGCGCGAGCAGCGCGTCTAATATTGCATCCGCGTATTACGCCTCGATTCTCCCGCTATTCGTCTCGGTCGCCATATTCCGGAAATCGCATCCCTGGCAACGCATCGTCGCGGCGGGTTGCGCCTTTCTCGTCATTTTCGCGACGTTCTACACCTACTCCCGGCAGGCGTATTTCATCGAGGCGTTCGTCTTACTGCTGATGATCATGCGCCGCCGAAAGTTGCTCGCGATGATTCTCGTCGCGGTCCTTTCGCTCACATATCAACTGTGGCTTCCGGACACCGTATTGCAGCGCATCGACATGACCGAACAGGTCAACACGTCGGGATCTGTAACGCTCGATGCGAGCACTGAAAGCCGGCTGGTTATCTGGGCTGGCGCGATGCGCATGCTGGCCGACCATCCCCTGGGGGTCGGCTTGAACCATTTTCACCGCCTGCTCCATCAATACGTTCCACAAGTCCCGGTGGCGGACGCGCACAATTTCTATGTCTTCTTCACCACGGAGACCGGACCACTGGGATTCCTCGTACTCGTCCTGTTTTTTCTCAATCTATTGCGGATCGCCAGAAACATTGAGAAAGCCGCCAAGGGAGAGATAAGTTCCATCCTCGGCCAAGCCCTGACCGCGTCCACCATCGCGATCATCCTTTCGAATCTCTACGGAAGCCGCCTGCTGAACGGCGACATGATGCTGTCGTACTGGGTATTTGCCGCAATCTGCGCGCGATACCTGGTTATCGCACAACGAACCACTGAAGAAACCCCGGAGCGGACGGTCAATGAATATCCCATACCCACTGGGCTCCGACGTCCGACCTGACACTTCTTGCATTGAAAATGTCCTTCGGATCGAACACCGGGTCTTCTGTTGGAGATCCATCAAATTCCACGTTATCGCACCCGCGCGTATTGGAAAACGCGCTGGCGCCGTCTTGTCCCGTTTTATTCCGCCAAGCATCAAATCCGACGATATTCCACGTTCCATAGGAAAAGCCGCGCTTCCAGTTGCGCAGGAAATATCGATTGTGATCAATCGTCACGCCTTCGATTTTCCTGCCGGATTCCACGATGGACAGCACGGGAATCCGCATTTTCGGATCATCAAAGAAAAACAATACATCCTTTCCCTTCCCTAGCCCGCAAACCAGATTCCACTCAATTTTTGATCCGCGATCTCCTTTCAATCCCTCGTGGATATGGAATCCAAAGTCGTTCGAGTCGGAAAATGAATATGACGGCAAGACGATCGTATTGTGGGAGATAGTGGTGTTGACAAGAGCATGCGACGCACACGCTCTGCTACCCTCGCAACCGTCATCAACGGCGTTGAACGAGTTGATGACAACATTCCCAGTCACCCTGGAGTCCGCCAAAGCGGCCCCCGGCCCGGAATTCGATTCATCCGCCAGGGAAATTCCGGGGGCATTGAGCAAGCGAGCACCCTTGGCCCAGTACCCAAGCAGATCACCCTGTACGCTCGCCTTAGAATGCGAAAAGATGAAGTTATCTTCCGCCACGTCGTTTGGCTGATTGTCGAAGTAGATCTCGGTAGACCAATTGTCGTAAACGATATTCCTGCGTACAACGTTCGATCCCGTTTCCACCCCTGATTTCGAGCCGTAATTGAGAATCCCCTCGCCACCGCCATGGTAGACGATGTTTCCCTGGAACAGGCATTGATAACAGGCGTACGCGCCGAAATGCATCGGCCACCCGCCCCAAACGAATCCGTTGTTTCCTCGCGGCCAGTTCTCCAGTACGTTGTCGTGGACGAGGTTATATAGCGCGCGATCTCCGACCGTGGCGGTCCGGGGCGAATTAGGGACAAACACGACACCCGCGCGCGTATTGAATTCGATCTGGCACGCAACGACCGTGATGTGTGATCCACACCCGCTGATTCCGTCGTAGGTCCCCCCGCGAACCGTCAATCCAGCAAAAGTGAGGTGGTCCGCCATATAGCTGATCGTCGACCGGAACGCGCCGCGATCGACCCGACCATTCCTCGGCACCACGATGTCGGCATCGTTTGGATTTCCCCCATGCGCCAGCACGGCACCGAAATCGGCATACAACACGCCGCTATCGGCAGCGTAATACCATTGTCCGGAGCCGGGCGCCGGGATCGGTACGGCCTGCCTGGGAATTCGTTTCGTCTGCCCGTGGCTCACTTCGCGCAAAGGAACATCGTTGACGACAACGGCGACGGGGGTATATTGCAGACCAACAATCTTCCACACCGTCCCGGACTCGCGGATCCAAGAACCCGTCGGTATTACAGGCGATCCGTCCACGATCACTTCCCCATCGCCATAGGATCCGAAGGTGATCGGCTTGCCGTTCGTCCCGGACCTTGCAATCAATGGCGATTCTTTGTACAAGCCTTTGCGGATCAAAACGGTATCGCCCGCGCGCACCCTTCGCGCGGCGGCACCGATGGTTTTCAGCGGTTCCGACAGGCTGGTTCCGGTGTTTCCATCGTCGCCGTTCTTGCCGTCGACGTAGTATGTGGTTCCGGTCTTCGATGGCGGAACCGCGATAACCGGACCGGGCCAAAGCCGCCAGTTGGCGGGAAAGCGCACCCCCTGCCAGACAGGTGGGCCGCCCGGTACATCCTCGGACAAGGCGGGATGGGCCCAAGTACACGCCAGCACCGCGAAAACCGCGAAAGCAAATGACCGGAATCGAGTTGCGCCGTGCATGGATCCGTCCTCCAATCTTCCAGAATCAAGCAATCCGCGGCTATGCGTCACCGCTCGGAGAATATGCCGGCGTTTCCACCCGAACGCCCTCGATCGCATCCGCCGCTGCGTGCAAGGTACGCGCAATGCGCAGCGCCTCATTGAAATGAACGCGCGCGTCGTATGCCGCCCGGACGCGAACTTCCCGATCGCGCTCCGGGTCCAGAGCAAGTACCGTTCGCAGCACCCGCAGCCAATCCTCGACCGAGCCCTCCCGGACCAAAAATCCGTTCACGCCGTCCTGGATATAAAGCCTTGATGCGATCGAATCGGTGGCCACGACGATCCGGCCCAGATACATCGCATTGAGGATCGTCTGATCCGCCGTGCATCGTGTCATGCCCGGGGAAATCGGCATCGCAAAAATCCGGCACTGCGCCGTCCGATTCAAATACTGCCGGTTATCCCAATCCGAAACGATCGACACGTTCGGATTTCCAGTCGCCAGTACAAACACCTGCGAACTCACATACGCCCGCGGAATGCCGATTTCGACCCGCACCGGCAACGACCGAACTGCCCGCAGAAACGTGTCATAGTCGCGGAACGAGTATCCCCCCGTCAAAATGAAGTCCTCCGGCACGTCGGGAACCGCAATATCGTAGCCGGTCAAGGTCGTCGACCAGGGGATCGCCCGCATCCGCTCTTCCGGAATCGCGAACAATCGCCGATAGATCTCGATTTCCTCCGGCGAATGCGGCTGAACCTGCCGGGTCAGGCGGCGACCCATCCGCAATAGCAGGGTCTGCACGACGCCCGCCAACCCCGCTGACTTCTGCCAATGCGCATCGACGATGACGTGCGGCGTTCGAATCCACGGCAGGATGCCCGCCAGCGCAAGATAGAGCAAATCCGCGCGCTCGCCTCCCGCAAGGAGTACGACGTCGTACCGATTGGCACGCCACAACAAGCGCAAGATCAGCGCCGGATCGGGGATTCCAACTCGACTCGTCAATCTTCCCATGAAGCTGGCACGCGGCGCCACGGTGTCGATGCACCGGCTCCATTCCGCGGACTTCGTGTACGGCAGGGTCGAGAGCGCGCGATAGCGCGCAAGGCGTTCGACCGCAGTTCGCAAATAGTCCGCCTGCTCCGACGTCGCAGCGTCAACCTGATTGCGAAAGTCCTCCCCCCCAAAACCGGCATTTCTCACGATCATCATCCGATACGCTAAGGCACCATTTCTCCCAACGACGGCGCGTGGAAACACCGACGATCCGATGGAGAAGAAACAGGGTAATGCCATTGGCTGAGTCAAGCTTCTCGAAACGCCGCCGATTCATGTGAGCAAAAGATTCCACAGGTACCTTCGCCGCCGCCCTATTGCAAACGACGCAGGACAGTTCGAGGTTGCAGCGGAATCAGGAGGTGAATCATGCGAGCGAATGGCGGGATCGTACTCGCATTGCTGGTGACGGCAATGCTTTCCGGATGTGGTGGCGGCGGCGGATCGTCCTCTACCGCATCCCAGACCGTTGCCATGCAGGCCGCGCCGGGATCGTCCAGCACCACCACCACCGCCGCGTCCTCCGGCAGCACCAGCACGATCGTCCCCTCCAGTCCGGTCGGAGGCGGTCCGCCGGTCTGGCAGGGGGTCTCGTTCCCGGCGAGCTGGAAGCTGTGGCCCGGGCCGGTCGTTGCCGTCCCGCCGTCCACGACGGGAAACACGTACTACGTCGACGGCACCAACGGCAACGACAGCAATGCCGGCACCAGTCCAACCGCCGCCCTGCAGACGCTGGCCGCCGCGATCAGCAAGGTACAGGCCGGCGACACGGTGCTGATCCGTAAGGGCTTGTATCGCGGCGGCATGCCGTGGATCACGAAATCGGGCGGCCCGGGCAAACCCATCACCTTTGGATCGTACGGTGACGGTCAGGTGATCCTCGATGGATCCCCCGCTCTTCCAATCAACGCCTGGACCCCGTATTCCGGCACCGTATGGAAGATCGTCAACCCCGGTTTCACGCCCGTGGCCGTCGTCGTCAATGACGTTCCACTGCACGAGGTCAATTCGGGCCAAACCGCGGCGATTCCCGCCTCCCCCCAACCCTGGATCCCCGCCCCCGGATCGGGCCTGTGGTACTACGACTCTTCGGCGAACACCCTGTATGCGGACTTCGGCACGGTGCTGGGAAATAGCGGCAACCCCAACACGGCAGATATCATCGTTCCGCGCAACGGCGCTATTGATAGCGGAACATTCAGTTCCACAATCGGATACCAGGCCAACTATCTCACGTTTGCCGGACTGACCGTACGCGGTGGCACCTATAGCGGAATTTCCGGGGAAGGCTCCTACATCACGGTTGTCGATTGTCAGCTCGAATTCAACACCCGTGGCGGGCTGACCTTCGTACCTTACTCAAGCTCGCTCGCAAGCGTCGGCGACCAGGCCTTATACAACCTGGCGCACGACAACGTCCTGGAAAACTGGCCGCGGGGAAACAACGGGTATTACTCCTGGGGCGGATGGCCCATGCATTTTGGGGCATATGCCTGCTACCAATGCCTGTTCCAGGGCAACATCGTCTACCATGGCGGCGGCGAAGGGATTCTCAACTATGGATCCAAGACCGGTGTAGCAACGGGATCGAACGTCGTTCGCCAGAACGTCGTGTATGACAACTGGTCGACGGAGATCTACTTCGACAACCAGCCCAACGACATCGCGGAAGACAATTTTGTCTTCTCACATCCTGACACCACAGTTCAAGGCGATTTGCTTGCCTACTGGGCGAAAGGAGCGGCATTACTCAACGCTCCCGGAATTTCCTTGGCCGACGAGTCAAACTCCGGTCCAGGAACCGCACTCGCCAACTCCACCGTGACGAACAACATCGTCATCAATTCCGTCAAAGCGATCAATGACGGCTGCGACGGCTCCACGGCCTGTGCCACGCATGCTCTGATCAACACCAAAATTACCAACAACACCATCGTTCTGCCTCCGGATACCGACGCATACTATGGAAGTCAGTATGGGTTCTATTTCCAATACAATAATGGCGCCAACACTGGCGACTCCGTCGAAAATAATGTGGTCTTGGGGCACGGCGTGCAGGGCGATACGTTGTTCTGGTACTTCACATGGAACGGCACAAGCGGCCCGACACTGCTTCTGAGCGGCATTACCGCGCAGAACAATCAGTACTTTTTGCTGAGCGGAGCCACCGCAGGATTTGAAGATGGCTCAGAGAACCTCGTGACGTTCCCCACCTGGCAAATTCAAAGCGGTCAGGACGGCAACAGCAGCTTCGCCAACCCGAACCTGGTTGACCCGACGGCGTTCGATGCGTCGCCGGCAACGACCCCGGTGTTTGATCCCAAGGACGCCCTGCCGCCGGCGGGATCGCCACTTTCCGTCGGGGCACAGTGGGTGTTCTGACCCATCACAGCAAGCTACGCGACCAGGCGTTCCATCAGGGCGGCAACACTGGTGCCGCCATGGGCGGGACGACACCCGTCCCCTGCTGCCCCGCCGCGGGAGAACTTTGCGGTGCCGACCCAAAGCGATGGCTCAGTGCCACGAACACCGCCTTTTCGCGTCCGTTCTGTAGCAGCGGCGAGGAAAACACCTGATTGCGTGCGCCGACGGTGAAATCGGTGCGCGCGGAAATCTGGCGAATCATGCGCAAGGTGGTGGCGCTTTGCGACATCGAAAAACCGGACGCGCTGCCTATCCCCTCCGTCCGGCTCGCGCTCACTGTCAGCGCCAGGGACGTGTAGCGCGAGACGTGCCGATTCGCGTCGATCGATGCGCCACGCTGGATGTTGCTGCCCTCGAAGAACGCAGCCGACGACGTCACTGCGGGAAGTGTCGTTCCCGAAAGCGCCTGCGCGCGCGATTCGAATATGGATACGCTCACCGCGCTGCGGTGCCCGATCCATATCGCGGTAGCCATATTCGATTCCGACAGGTACGCCAACGGCGTAAAGAGCAGCGCAGGACTGGCCATCGAATTCGGAAGGTTCTCTCCCGCAATGAGCGCCTGTACCGCCTGGGCACGCGCCGCGGCATCCGGATACTGCGTCATCAGCATCGAATCGAGCAAACCCGCGACGTTGCCGGTCGCCGGCAGGGAAAACAGCTCCTGCGGCATGGTGGTAATGTCGCGGCTTCCCGTGAGGCTCAAGGCGAACCAGGGGCTGCGGTGCTGCAGCGAGTACCGGTACGAATTGCCGAAGAACCGCTGCTCATCCTCGGCAAAAAAATCGTCGCGAACGGTTGGCCTCCATTCGAACTCCGCGCCGCGGATGGAATGCCACGGATCTCCGGGAAGGTAATTCTCGCGCTCCACTCCACCCCGCAGACCAAACAGGATTTGCGGATCGAGCGCGACGAGCGGAATCAGACGGCCGATCTGTTGGCGGGTCGAGTCTCCGTAAACACTCCCGAAACGATTGTCGAACTGCTCGACCTTGAGCGTAAATCCATAATCCTGGGGCTCTTTCGATAGTTCCGCGCTGTCGTGGGCAAGATAGGTGTTGGTCAGATAGCCGTAGGGTGCATTGACCGAATGCGTCCACGCGTTGCTGCTGCGCAGGTCGTACTGCATCGCCGCGGGGAGATCACCGCGGAAGTCCGGACTGATATGGTAGTCGTAGGTCGTGAAAGTATTAAATGTGGACCCGCCCACGCCGCTCGGCAGATACAGGTAGTTCGGCGACTGCACCGCGGTAACACCGGTATCGAGGTACAGGTGATTGCGAACTGCCTCCAGGGTCCCATCGATCCCGCCACTGGGCAGAACGCGGTTGGGCTGCGTGTGGTGCAAATAGTCGACGGCATCGAACTGCATGTCGCCGGTCAGATGCAGGCGCGGCGTGACCGACTGCACGGTCAGGGCCGGAATGATCTGGCTGATCCAGTCTCCCTGCGCCGGACCGCCGAAGCCATAGTTCGCATTGTCGGTATAGGTTTCTTCCCCCGTGATGGCCGGCTGCACGAACGTACCCGGTTGGCCCGTCATCCGTCCCCACGGATTTCCGATGCCGATCTGCGCAAGCGGAAACTGCACCCCCGGAGCCGATGCCGGATTCAACGCGGACGTCACCGTGTTGGGGGATGACGGAAATGCGCTCGCGGCGTTGTATCCATTGTTGTACACGGGGCTGCCGCCGGACGCCACGGCGGCAACTTGCGCCCAGGCGGGAAATGGCGCGGATCCAACTGATCCTGCAGCAAACGCCACGGCCACCGCGCCCAGCCGGTGTACCGAGGTCCGATCGCGATATCGATCCCGTTTCATGGCGCGCATTGCGACTCAGACCACCGTCGAATGCGCCGCGACCCATGCGATCCAAACGGCATAGGACAAGATCAGGGCACTGGCCGAAACTGCGAACACGGCATTCCCCCGCCGTTCCCGCCTTTGGGTCGCTTTGGAAATCCGCATCGAAATCGCAGCAAGCATCGGCCGCTCGGTAATGGCACGGAGATCCGCCGGGTCTTCAATGCGGGGAAACGCCAGCACCAGGACATAGCTCACTGCCAAGCCGACGAGCACGGACAGGAACAGCGCCAGCGGCACCAGCGCCAGGCGTCCGTGATATACGGGGGTGGATTGCACCCGCGGCGGGTCGATGACGCGGAACACCGCCATCTTGGCATTTGCGTCGACATCCTCGGAAATCGCCGCCTGCTCCCGGCGGTTCACCAGTGTCTCGTAATTCGCCCGGATCACGGCGTAATCCCGGTTGAGGCGCGCCATTTGGGCCTCGACCTCCGGCGCCTGCTGCGCCTGGGCACGCACTTGCGCAATTTCGGTGCGCAGGTCCTGCGTGCGCGCCCGCAGGCCCGCAACGCTGGCATCGGCCTCCGCCAACTGCACCGCGAGTTTCTGCACCAGCGGATTGCCCGCCATCGAGCCGATCGCGATGGTGGCGCCCGATCGATGCTGCCGCGCCAGTACCGTTTGGCGCTCGGCCACGAGCTGCGCGATGATGCGCTTCGTTTCGATTACATCCGGATGCTGATCCGTGAATCGGCGTTTCAAGTCGTCGAGTTTCACCCGCAGCGCGTCGATCCGCGCATCCAGGTCGGCGGTCGGCGAAATCCCCGCTCCCACGGACGTCGACGCCGAGCCAACCCCTTCCACCTGCGCCTTGAGTGCATCGCGCGCCCCTTCGGCGGAATGTAGTTCAAACTCGGCGTTGTTGAGTTGATCCGACAATTCGGACAGATGCGCGATTTGATCCTTGGCGCCCGCCCCCGCCAAGCCGAAATGGCGCAACTGAAAGTCCTTGAGGCGGTTTTCGGAGTCTTCCAACTTTCGTTCATATTCGGCAATCTGCTCGTCGATGAACGCCCGTGCCTCTTCACTGTCGCGCCGCTTGCCGCCCGCGGTGGAACCAATAAACAGGTCCATGAGGCTTTGCACCACGCGCTTGGCACGCTGCGGATCCGTGTCCCGATAGCTGATCAGGAAGACGTCCTGCCCCGCCGAGTCGAGCTTGATCGTCTTGGTGAGATGATCGATCGTGCTATCCAACTCCCGAGGAGAGAATCCCTGCGGCGGCGCGAGATCCGCCATTCCGATCAGCTTCTCCATGTTCGGGCGCGTGACGAGCGTGCGCGCGAGCATCGCCACCATCTGATCGACGTTCGGTTCGACCGCGAGACCGGTCAGCAGCGGTTTGAGGACCGTTTGCGTGTCGACGAACACCCGCGCGTCCGCCTCCCAGCGGTCCGGAACGAGCAGAATTCCGCCCGCGAACAGGGCAGCCGCAACCCACGCCGCAAGCAACCCTGGCCAGCGCCGATGCCACATCGCGCGCATCGGCGCCAGAATCGGGCGAAGCACGTCATTCATCGCAGCCACAATCGGAGTCCCCTCAGAACCAGCTCTGCGGAATGATCAGTACATCGCCCGGCAAGATATCGACATTGGCCGAGATGTCGCCGCGCTTGATGAGGTCACCCAGACGCACGCGGTACGACTTGTCGTGTTCGGAACCGCGCACCAGCACGGCGTCATTGCCGTCGGCGAAATCGGTAAGTCCGCCCACGGCGATCATGACATCGAGCAAGGTCATTCCCTGACGATAGGCAACGGCCTGCGGATGCGCAGCCTCGCCGATCACCCGGATCTGCTGGCTTGCCGGTCCGGAAAAGGAAGTCACGACCACGGTGACGACGGGGTCGCGGATGTACTTGCTGAGCGCCTTCTCGATCTCGTGCGCGAGCTGCGTCGAGGTACGCCCCACGGCCGGCAGGTCGTTGACCAGCGGGATCGAGATCTTGCCGTCGGGCCGCACCGGACCGACGAACGACAACTCCGGATTGCGCCAGACGATGACGTTGATCTGGTCTTGCGGACCAATCAGATACTGGTAGTGCGGCGATGCGGCCGTCGCCGGCGCCGGAGGCAAGGAACTACATGCACCCAGCATCGCCCCGAGCACCCCCAACAACACCCAAACGGAAAACCTGCGTGCGCACTGAAACATTATTTCCCCCTCATTGCGGATGGACCACGCCCGCCTCTTTCACCATGACTTGGCGCCTCGTTCACGAAGCAGCGACATTCCAAAAAGCAATCCCGCGTTTATAGCGGATATTCTCCATTTGCCCAAGACAAATTCGACGATTCAACGCAGCTTGGCGGGCGGCGCCGGCGGCCGGTACGCTCCATAGCCCCCTCCCGCATAGCCATAGCCGCCATATGAGGTGCCTCCGCTGCCGCGCGCCTTGTTCAGCACCGTCAACACCAGCGGATGGTCCTTGAGCAGGTCCAACGCCTCGGCCACCGCCGCCTTGGGTGTGCGCTGGGCTTCCACGACCAGCACGATCTGGCCGACGTGCGCGGCCAACTGCCGGGCCTCCGGCACGGCGAGCAGCGGCGGGCCGTCGAAGATCACCACCCGGTTGGGGTCGTAGGCCGCGAACTCCCGCACCCAGCGGTCCATCCCTTCGCTCGCCAACAACTCCGTCGAACGGTCGCTGGCCGTACCCGCGGCAAGCAGCGCAAGCTTGTCGATATTGGTGCGCAGGATCACGTCGTCGGCCTGGATTCCCGGGTCGGCGATGAGGTCCAGCAGTCCCTTGCGATCCGGCAGCCCCAGGCGGCTCATGATGTTCGGGTTCACCACGTCGGCGTCGATCAACAGCGCCCGCAGGTCGATCTCGCGCGCCAGCGACAGCGCCAGATTCACGCTGGTGAAGGTCTTGCCCTCGCCCGGCAGCGCACTCGTGACCATGATGCAATTGGCGCGGGTCCCGGGTGCCGCCGACTGGCCGCGGACATTCTTCAGCAGGCCGTGCTTGGCGGCGCGGAACTCGTCGGCCAGGCGGCTGCGGGGCGCGCCGGGCAGCAGAAACCCGTTTTCCGCCGCCAGCGCGAAGTCGATCGCGACGGTTTGCGCGCCGTCCTGCCCTCTGCGGGCCGCCGTCCCCGCGGACTGGGCGCCCGCGGCGGGCGTCCCGTCGGCCCCTCCGGCCTTGGGTCCGCTTCCCGGCCCCCGGGTCTGCCCGCTCTCCAGCCCGCCTTCCCGGATCACCTCCTGGACGACATGCGCCCCGGTTCCGGGAACCGCCGCCGGCTGCACCCCGGCGCGCCGCAATTCTTCGAGCCGCCTGGCGGCCTGTTCGATCACACTCATGGAGTCTTCCCGGAATCCTGCATCAACCGCCACGAACCCGCCGCCGGGGCATCAAGCCCAGCACCGCCCCCCTGCCGGCCCCGGGCACCCCGATCCGCGGGGGCATCATCCGGGGGCCGTCTTCCGCCGCCATTCCCCGCACCAGATCCGTCAGCAAAGCGAGGCGCTGTTCGATACGGTCGAGTTGGGCGCAGATCGCCGCCGGCGTGTACCGGCCAACCGGATCGTCGCGCTCGCCTCCGCCATCCGCCGCCAACACGCCCGCCTGCGCTTGGTCGTTGAGGGCATCCGTGCCCAGTTCCTGCCGCAGTTCCGCCGCCGCCTCTTCGACGTCGGCGGCCGCGATGCGATGGTTCTCCGCCAGATACGCCGCCAGCAGCAGGCGATTGCACAGCGCATTGATGCGCCGGGGCAGGCCGCCGGTGGCCGCGTGCAGGGCGGGAAACGCATCGTCTTCCCAGGCGGGATCGCCGTTCCCCCCCGCCTTGCGCAAGCGGTGTTCGACGTAGGCCCGGGTTTCCGCCTCTTCCATCGGACCAAGGTGATACGAGGCGATGATGCGCTGGCGCAACTGCCGCAGTGCGGGGCTGCGCAGCATGTCGCGCAGTTCCGGCTGGCCGACGAGGAAACTCTGCAGCAAGGCATGCTGGCCCAACTGGAAGTTGGACAGCATGCGCAGCTCTTCCATCGCCCGGGGGCTGAGATTCTGTGCTTCGTCGACGACCAGCAGGGCGCGCTGGCCGAGCGTCACCAGCGAAAGCAGAAAGGACTCGATCTCGCCCAGCAGTTCCGCCTTGCCGCTCGATTTCGCGGGCAGGCCGAAGGCGATCGCCACCGAGCGCAGCAGGTCGTCGGCTTCCAGTTGGGTGCTGACGAGCTGGGCCGCCACCACCCGTTTGGGATCGATCTCGCGCAGCAGGGCGCGCACCAGGGTGGTCTTGCCGGCCCCGACCTCGCCCGTGACGACGATGAAGCCCTCGCCCTGGAAGGCACCGTACTGCAGATAGGAGTACGCGCGTCGATGCCCCTTGCTCTCGAACAGGAACGTGGGGTCCGGGTTGAGCTGGAACGGGCTGACGGTGAGGCCGAAATACGTTTCGTACATGGCGTTTTGGGGTCCGAGGCCCGCGAAATAGCGGCTGCCGCGAATCTAGCAGCCAAGACCGTACGGCAACCGGCAATTATCCGTTGTTTTGTACCGCACTTTCAAGCGAATTTCGATGACAGAAAACAGTCCAGCGCGGCATGCAGTTCCCCCAGCACGCGCTCGGTGGCGTCCGGAGACAGGGAAATCGGGTCGGCGATCTCGACCGGCCCGGACGGACGGAAGAGGCCCAGCAGGGTCGCACGGACCATTGCCTCGGGAAACTCGCGCTGCAGCCGCTCCAGGTTCGCCAGGTCCATCGCGATGATGAGATCCGCCGCCGCCACCTGCTCCGCCGTCAGCCGCCGGGAAGACCAGGACGAAAGGTCGACACCGAACTTCGCCGCCGCCTGCACGACGTGATCCGGCGTCGGCCGCCCGCCGTTGCGATAGAAGCCGCCGCTCTCGACGGCCACCTCGGGCAACCGCGGCGCCGCGGCGGTGGCGGCGAAGGCGCTGCGGCAGATGTTGCCCATGCACAGGAAGAGCACCCGGCGGGCCGGCACCGCCCGCATCTGCTGAACCAGCCGGTGATGCCGACTCCGGATCCGCCGCAACTGCCATTTCCGCAGCGGGCCGCGCACGGCCCGCGCGGCGTAGCCGCCGACCAGGCCTATCGCTTCCCGGGCGGCAACCTTGGGGTCGGCAAGCGACCACCCGTCCCAATGTTCCCGCCCGGAAAGTCCTCGCAACCAGCCCAGCAGCGAATGGGCGACCGGCTCGGTCAGCAGCAGGGGATCCGCATGGTCTGCGCGGGCGTTGGCGATGCACCACGACACATCGTCCGTAAGCTTGCGCGCGGTCAGCCCGACCCGCCAGGATGTCACCGCGGGAAACGGCGCTCCCGCGGCAATCGCCAGCAGGCCGTGCGGAATGTCGACCCCGGCGGCGATCGTGAGCGGCAACGAACCCCAGAGACGGGGATTGATCTCCATCAGCGAGATGCTTCCGTCCGCGGCCCGCCGCCACTCCACCATCGCCGCACCGTGCCAGTCCAGCGCCTCGAGCAGGCGGCGCGAATGGCCGATCAATAGCGGATCGGCCGCGGCGGCCCGCCGCAGGGTGCTTCCGCCCCCGGTGAGCGGCTTCTCATGCAGGCGCTCGTGGACGAACTGGGCGACGAGCCGACCGCGGTCGAACAACATCTCGACGCCGACGCCCCGCCCATGCACCCAGGTCTGTTCGATCACGTCGGAGTACGGCAGCCGCAGCGCCAGGGCCGCCGCACGCTCGGCCTCGTTCCGCGCCACCGCCACCGACATCGAAACCAGGTCCTTGCCGGCGACGGCAACCTTGGAATGCACGGGCTTCAACACGACCGGAAACCCCGTCGCCTCCGGCGGCGCCTCCCCACGGGCCAGCAGGCGCCGGGGCGCCACGGGTATCCCCAAATCCGCCGCCAGGGCGCAGGTGCGCTCCTTGTCGAGCGCGACATCGATCGCCCGATCACCCGGCACCACGGCAAGCGTCCGCCGGCGGTGACCTTCCGGGAGCGCGCGAATCCAGAGCAACGACGCTTCCGTCGCGGGGACGATCAGGGAGTAGGCGAAGCGCCGATCGAGATCCGCCAGCCAGGCATGGGCGTCCTCGCGGGGAAATGCGGACGGCTGGTCGTGGACGACCCGGCACCAGCGCGAGGCTTCCGTGAGCGAACCGCGCCCGCGAACGCCGGCATGCACCACGTGCCCCCGGCGCCCCAATGCCTGCACCGTCGCCAGGCCGGCCCGGGATTCGGCGTCGAGGACCAGAATTCGCTTGCCTTCCATATGGATCATCCGACCAAAATCCGGATAGGGTACCAACTTTGGGGCGGATGTTTCCTTACAAGGCGACTGTGCAGATGGGCTGCACGGACCGACCGCGCACATCCCCGCCTCACGCCGCCAGGATCTTCAGCAGTTCCTCGACGTTGCGTTCGAGCGCGACCTCGTCGGTCCGCAAGGCGATCCGCGGCGCCTCCGGGGGTTCGTACGGGCTGTCGATGCCGGTCATGTGCGGCAGTTCGCCCCGGGCATGCAGCGCCGCCGCCAGGGCATTGGCCAGGGTGGATTTTCCCGCGCCCGACAGGCCGGTGAACCACACCACCCGCCCGCGTTGGCCGTTGAGCTGCTCGCGGTCTTCGCGGGTCACATTGGGGGGGATGGTCATCGGCGATCGGGGTCGGGAACGTCGGCTGGTCGGTCGGCCGATCGAGATATCGGCGTGGAGGTCGGCGTAGCGAACTCGGCGCAGGATAGCGCACACCACGGGAAGCGGGGGAACGAAGCGCGGCCGCCGTGCGCGCATTGACGATCTCGTATTAGCCAAGCTAGACTAACCATTGTGAAGAGAGACGATCAACCCATGCCGTCCGTCAACATGCTGCAAGCGAAATCGTCCCTTTCCCGTCTGGTGGAGGCCATCGAGCAAGGAAAGGAGCGGGAAATCGTGATTGCCCGCAACGGCCGGCCGGCGGCCAAGCTGGTTGCGCTCGACGCGGTGCAGGCCGGGCCGCGGATCGGGGTCGCCAAGGGGAAATTCGAGGTGCCGGACGACATCGACGCGCACAACGAGGACGTCGCCAGGCTCTTCCTCGGCGGAGGGAAACCGCGGTGAACCTGCTGCTCGACACCCACGTCGCGCTCTGGGCGATCACGGGCAGCGCCAAGCTGCCGCAGAAGGCGCGCGCGTTGATCGAAGCGCCCCACGCCTTCGTGTGGGTCAGCGCCGCCAGCGTCTGGGAAATTGCGATCAAGCACGCGCTCGGGCGCGGCGACATGCCGGTATCCGGGCAGGACGCCGTGCGATATTTCCGTGAATCGGGGTATCGCCTGCTCGCGGTGGAGGCCGAGCATGCGGCAGCGGTCGAAGAACTTCCGCCCCACCATCAGGACCCATTCGATCGCATCCTGGTGGCACAGGCGCAGATCGAACCGATGCGCCTGATCAGCCACGATCCGATGATCGCCCGCTACGGAGATCTGGTCGTCGCCGTTTGATTCGCCACCGTTCGATGCGCGGGCGGCGGACTGATGATCTGCGCCGCCTGCCCCAGCAGTTCGTAGATCGCCAGCGAACCGTTGCAGAACGCGCCGAGGCCGGGCCGCAGGTTGTTCCACCAGCGCCCGGCAAAGAGCGGCGGCGGAATGCGCACCGGCGCCGGGATCGCGCGCAGCCCGGTGGCGGCGAATTCCCGCAACGCCCGCCGCATGTGGTTGTCGTCGGTGACCAGCACGATCGTCCGCACCCCTGCCGCCCGCAGGATGGGCGCGGAAAGCTGGGCATTCTCGCGCGTGTTGCGCGAGCGCGTCTCGAGCCAGCGCGCACCGACTCCGTAGTCGCCAATCGCGGCACGCTGCATGAGTTCGGCAATCGCACGGTGCTGCAGGCCGCCTTCGCCGCCGGTGAACAGCATCGGCAGACCGGTCTTCCTTGCCAGCAGCACGCCATAGCGCAAGCGCACCGCGGTGAGATCGCCGATCGTATCTTCCGCGCCGTCTTCCGGCGCGAAGCGGGTATCTCCGGACAGCACGACGATGGCCTGCGCCGCGCGCGCGTCGGCCAGGCGCAGCGGCGGATAGTCGCCGGCGAGATCGGTGAGGGCGCGGCTCACCGGGGCGAGCGACAGCGCAAGAAAGAGCAGCGTCCCGGTCCACAGGAGTGCGCGGCCGGCCCTGGGTTTGCGGCGCAGCAGGAGCAGGCCGGCGACCAGCAACAGGAGTAGCGGGCCCGGCGGCACCAGGAAGACGTGCGCGGTTTCGCGCAGGGCGATGATCCAGTCGGACTGCATCCCAATCGGCTAACTACGTCGAAGGGCGTCCAACTTCCCCTGCACGAAGGCGTTGAGGCTGCCGAAGGTCGCGAACGTCGCGCCATCGAACTCGTCATCCGCGATGGCGAAGCCGAAGCGCTCTTCCAGCGTGGTGAGCAGGGCGACCGCGGCCATCGAGTCGAATTCCGGGATCGCCCCCATGAGGGGGGTCTCCGGACGGATCCGGCCGCGGTCCAGCGGAATGTGCAGAGCCGACTCCACCGATTCGATCACGCGCACGTCGAGGTCCAATCCATTGCTCCGGAATGTCAGTACAGCCGGAGGATTATAGAAGACCCGATCACGCTGCCGAGAGGGCGCGCCAGGAACTTACCGGCCAGTCGCTGCGTGCCTGACCCACTGCGCCGCCGAACAGCACGCCGCCGCTGGCGATCTTGTCCGGAAACGCGGCCGCAAACGTCTTCAGTCCCCGGAAATAATCGGGTTGGACGGTTTGCCCGGACTTGATCTCGATGGCATGGAAGCGGGCCCCTTCGGGCAGGAGCAGGTCGACTTCGTTGCCCGAAGCGTCGCGAAAATTCAGCAGTTGTCCGACGCGCCCGGCGCACAGGCGCACGAACCGCTCGAAGCGCTGCAGATCGTGGACGGCGGCAAGTTCGCGCAGATCGCGCTCGACATACGTGATGAAATAGTCGCCCAGCGCAACGCCGGGATCGAGGCCACGATCATGGATCCTCGGCAGGACGCCGGTCCGGATCATCGCAGGCAGGCCGCGCAGCGGGACGAGCGTCGCAAGTTCGGTCAGGCTGAACGGCAGCAGGCGCAGCGCCGCCGTCCGTCCTGCCAGCGACTGGCTCACGTGCCGCATCAACTCGAACTGCTGGCTGCCGGTGAGCACGAAGCGCCCGGGCCGGGGGTCGGCATCGACCATGCCCTGGAGGTATGAGGAAAGCTCCGGCGCCCGCTGGATCTCGTCGAGGATGGCGCCGTCGCGCACGGACTCGAGAAACCCGCGCGGATCCTCGACCGCAAACCGCCGCAGGTCGGGATCCTCGAGACTCACATAGCGCTTGTGCGGAAAGAGCGCGCGGCAGAGGGTCGTCTTGCCGCTTTGCCGCGGTCCGGTCAGCGTGACGACCGGGTATTGCGCGGCGCGCTGCAGCAGGATCGGGGCAAGCGTACGGGGGACCATTTCCCGGTCGTAGCGCGACCCTGCAAATTGAAGAAATTTTCTTCGATTTGCAAAACTGGGCTATTCGTAAAAGCTTGTGGATGAGGGGCGAGCGGCTTTTCGATCTGTGCCGCGTAGCTATCAAATAGTGCTTGCAGTAGATAGCACTATCCGCTATCATTTATTGCATGAACGCCAAGCACCGCAAAACCCTCGAAGCCGTTTTCGGCAAACCGACCGCGACGACCTTGGAATGGACTCGCATCGAAGCCCTCCTGGTCGCCGCGGGTTGCCAAGTCATCGAGGGGCGCGGGTCTCGCGTTCGGTTCGCGTTCGGCGATGTCATCGTGACGTTCCATCGCCCGCACCCCACCAAGGAAGCGAAGCCGTACCAAGTTGAGGATGCGCGGGCGTTCCTCGAAGCCATCGGAGTCAAGCCATCATGAATACCATGACCTTTAAGGGCTACACGGCCCGCATCGAATTCGACGACCGCGACAACATCCTTGTCGGCCGTCTGCTCGGCATCCGCGATCTGATCAGCTTCCACGCCGACAACATCCCCGAGTTGCGCGCGGCATTCGAGGAGGCGGTGGACGACTATCTCGAAACCTGCGCGAAGATCGGAAAATCGCCAGAGCGTCCGGCGTCCGGCAAGATCATGCTGCGCGTAGCGCCCGAGGTGCATGGAGCCGCCCTGCTTGCGGCGCAGGCTGCGGGCAAGAGCCTCAATCAGTGGGCAGCCGAAGCCCTGAGAAAAGCGGCGATGGCTTGATCGGTTTGCGCGGGCATGTGTTCATCGCCACCGTTCCCCCCTTCGCCTGCCGCCCACAAGTTTTTACGATTTTCGTGGCTGGCGTCCCGCCACCTCTGCAAGCCGCCATACACAGGTTTTTACGAATAGCCAAAAACTGTCAGAAAAACATCCAGTACAACACCCCGGCGATGCAGCAGTACTTGCAGCCGTTGAACAGCGGCTTGTTCCACTGCTTGATCCGCTTCAACCGCTCCTTGACGATGCCCACGGGCTTGTAGAGGCGGTTGATCCAGCCGATTTCCTCGCTGCCGTCGTTCTGCGTCGCCGCGGCACGCAGGACATACCGCTCGAACAGCCGGTTCAGGGCGCGGACCGGCGCGAAATGCAGCGGGCGCTCGACGTCGCAGAACAGGATGAGGCGGGTCTTGTCCGTGTAGTTCTCGGCGAAGTGCAGGTAGGTCTCGTCGAACATCACGTCGGTGCCGTCGCGCCAGGAATGCGCAACGCCGTCGACGACGATGCGGCAGCGGTCGTCGTTGGGCGTCATCAGGCCGAGGTGGTAGCGCACCGAGGCGGCGCTGGGGTCGCGGTGTTCGTTGAGCCGCGCGCCGGGGGGCAGCAGCGCGAACATCGCCGCGTTCACCGACGGGATCGACTGCAGCAGCGCCACAGTCCTGGGGCACAGGCGCTGCGCGGTGGGCGGCGGGTTGTCGTACCACTTCAGATAGAAGCGCTTCCAGCCGCGCTGGAAAAACGAGTTGAAGCCGATGTCGACGTGGTCGCTGGCGGCGCGCAGCCCTCCCTCGTTGAGCAGGGCGACCGCCTCGTCGCGGATCGTCTCCCAGTTGTCGCGCAGCGTCGCCATTTCCGGGAAATCGCGCATGTCGAGGTACGGCTTGCCGGGCACGGCCGAAAACGCGTACAAGAACACGTTGTACGGTGCCATCAGCGTCGAATGGTTGCCGATCTGCCGCAACAGGGGCAGGCGTGCCTTCCCCCGGAAATGCATGTAGAGCGACGACAAGACGAACACGTAGAGAATCAGAAATTTCGGCGCCAGAAAATCGACGGCCATGAACGCTCCTCCCCTCCTGCGGGTCGACCGATTGTACGGTGCGGGGCGGCGCAGGGGGAGCGATTTGCGATAATCCCGTACGGAAACTATGCCAAAACCTCACCCCTTCGCGTGATTCGACGAAGGATTGGGAAGGATTGATTCTCTTTCTTATGCAAACCCCATCCGACCCGGAATCCCCCGTCGCCGATCGCCATATCCGCTCGTTCGTCATGCGCCGCGGCCACATCACGGCGGCGCAGCGCCGCGGCGTCGAGGAACTGCTGCCGGCGATCGCCGTGCCGCAGCGACCCGGAGCCGCCCCCGAGCCGCTCGATTTCGCGGCCCTGTTCGGCCGGCAGGCGCCGGTCGTGCTCGAGATCGGCTTCGGCATGGGAGAGACCACCGCCGCCATCGCCCAGGCCCACCCGGAGCGCGACTTTCTCGGCGTCGAGGTGTTCATGGCCGGCATCGGTGCGCTGGCGCAGCGGGTGCATCAACGGGGGCTCACCAACCTGCGGATCATCCAGCACGACGCCGTCGAGGTCGTGCGCGCGATGATCGCGCCGGCGACGCTGTCGGCCGTCCACATCTTCTTTCCCGACCCCTGGCCCAAGGCGCGCCACCACAAACGGCGGCTGGTCTCCCAGCCCTTCCTCGGCGAACTCGCCGAGCGCCTGCGGCCCGGCGGCACCCTGCACTGCGCCACCGACTGGGAGCACTACGCCGAACAGATGCTCGCGGTGCTGTCGGAAGAACCCCGGCTGCGCAACCTGCATGCGGGCTACGCGCCGGCGCCGCGCAGTCCGTGGTGCGAGCGGCCGACGACCAAGTTCCACGCGCGCGGCAATCGCCTGGGGCACGGCGTATGGGATCTGGTGTTCGAACGCAGGGAGTAGAATCGCCCTCGAACAATCATTACAACAAGGCGCTGTGAAAACTCCTTCACTCTTTGCATCCGGGATCGGTCAGACGATTGCGGACGCGGGGGGGACGGCGCGGGCGGCGGGATCTTCTTTGCACCCTCACCCCCGCCCTCTCCCGCGTGCGGGAGAGGGGGTGACACGAAAACCATGATCCATATCGACTGGATCATGCTCTGCGCCGCCGCATGGCTGGTGCTGGGCCTCTCGGCGCTCTTCACGCTCCACAACACCCGCTTCGTCGCGCGCGCGCTCTTTCCGATCGGCGCCATGGTCGGCCTGGCGATGGCCGGGGTGGCCCTCGATGCGGTGTTCTCGACCCCCGAAGTCGCGCAACTCGTGGTCGGGCTGCCGGGGCTGCCCTTCCATCTGCGCCTGGATCCGCTGGCGGCCTTCTTCCTGGTGGTGATCGGCGCCGGCGCCTTCGGGGTGTCGATGTTCTCGGCCGGGTATTTCCGCAGCGGCGAGGGCACGGCGCCCGGCCTGCTGTGCCTGGAATATCACGTCTTCCTGGCGGCGATGAGCCTGGTCGTGCTCGCCGACGACGCCTACTGCTTCATGGTGATGTGGGAGACGATGGCGCTGTCGTCGTTCTTTCTCGTCACCGCCAACGACCGCGTCGCCTCAGTGCGGCAGGCGGCGCACCTCTATCTGCTCGTCGCCCACGTCGGTGCGATCGCGCTGCTGCTCTGCTTCGGCGTGCTGCAGGCCGGAACGGGCGACGGCGGGATCGGCAGCTACACCTTCGCCAACCTGCGGGCGCAGCACCTGAGCCCCTTCTGGGCCACCACCGCATTCGCGCTGGCGGTGTTCGGCTTCGGCGCCAAGGCCGGCCTGGTGCCGGTGCACGTCTGGCTGCCCGAAGCCCACCCGGCCGCGCCCTCGCCGGTTTCGGCGCTGATGAGCGCGGTGATGCTCAAGACCGCCGTCTACGGCCTGCTGCGCGTGGTGTTCGACCTGCTCCACGGCGGCCTGTGGTGGTGGGGCGTGGTGCTGCTCGGCCTCGGGCTGGCGAGCGCGCTGCTCGGCGTGGTCTTCAGCGCCGTGCAGACCGAAATGAAGCGCCTGCTCGCCTACTCGTCGATCGAGAACATCGGCATCATCCTCACCGGCCTGGGCCTGTCGCTCGTCTTCCGCGCCTACGGCATGGACCTGCTCTCCGCGCTGGCGCTGGCCGCGGCGCTCTTCCACGTGCTGGCGCACTCGTTCTTCAAGAACCTCCTTTTCCTGGGCACGGGCGCGGTGCTGCACGCCACCGGCGAGCGCAACCTCGGCAAGCTGGGCGGACTCATCCACGCCATGCCCTGGGTCGCCTGGCTGGTGCTGATCGGCGCGATGGCCGGCTCGGGCCTGCCGCCGCTGGCGGGATTCGTGTCGGAGTGGCTGCTGCTGCAGGGCTTTCTCGTCACGACCAACCTGCCGAGTTCCTTCCTGGGCATGATGATTCCGCTGATCGCCGCGGCCATCGCGCTGGTCGGCGCGCTGGCCGGCTACGTGATGGTGAAGTTTTTCGGCGTGATCTTCCTCGGCCAGCCGCGCGAGGAAAAGTTGCGGCATGCGCACGATGCGACCCTCCTCGAGCGCATCGGGCTGGCGTGGTTCGCGGCGGGGTCGGTACTGCTCGGCCTGTTCCCGGTGCCGGTGATCGACGTCATCGACCGGGTGACGCAACGGCTGGTGGGCGGCGACCTGGCGGAGAATGTCCACGCCAACGGCTGGTTCCTGCTCGCGCCGCTCGGCACCGCGCGGGCGAGCTACGGTCCGCTGGCGTTCCTGGTCGGCATCGGGACGGGCGTACTCCTGGGGCTGCTCATCGCCCGGCGCCTGGTGCGCGGCGGCCTGCGCCGCGCCGAGCCCTGGGCCTGCGGCTACGCCGGAGTCACCGCCCGCATGCAGGACACCGCGGAAGGGTTCGGCCAGCCGATCCGGCAGGTCTTCGATCCGTTCTTCCGGACCACGCGCGAACTGCCCTCGTCGTTCGACGCCCGGCCGCGCTACTTCGTCTCGATCGAGGATCCGCTCTGGCATCGGCTCTATGTGCCGATCGGGCACGCCGTCGAGCGCATGGCGCGCTTCGTCGGGCAGTTGCAGCGGGGGCGGATCTCCATCTATTTGATGTACAGCTTCCTGACGCTGATGCTGTTGTTGTTCGTCATTCGGCTATGAGCTTCATGGCTGCCGCCGCCCTCACCCCCGCCCTCTCCCGCCGTCGCGGGAGAGGGGGTGATTCGGTCTGTCGCTGGCGACGGGACATGGTCCGGCTATGAACGTCACCGGGATCCTTGCCCAGGTATTGGAGATCGTGCTGGCGCTGCTCGCCGCGCCGCTGCTCTCCGGCTGGGTCGATCAATGGCGGGCGCGGTTGCAGAACCGCGCGGTGCCGCCGCTCGTCCAGCCCTACCGCGTGCTGAACAAGCTCTTCCACAAGGAATCGGTGGTCGCGCACAACGCCTCCTCGCTCTTCCGCTTCACGCCCTACGGCGTGTTCGGCGCGATGATGCTGGCCTGCGGCATCATTCCGACCCTCTCGACCGACCTGCCGCTCGCGCCGGCCGCCGATGCGATCGCCCTCGTCGGGCTGTTCGCGACCGCGCGGGTGTTCGTCGCCCTCGCGGCGATGGACGTCGGCACCGCGTTCGGCACGATGGCGGCGCGGCGCGAAATGCTGGTGGGCTTCCTGGCCGAGCCGGCACTGCTGATGACGCTGTTCTCGGCGTCGCTGATCACGCACTCGACCTCGCTCGCCAACATCGTCGAGACCATGACCCGCCGCCCGTTCACGCTCGAACCCAGCCTGGCGTTCGCGGGCGTCGCCTTCACGATGGTGTCGCTCGCCGAAAACGCCCGCGTGCCGGTCGACAACCCGGCCACCCACCTCGAACTGACGATGATCCACGAAGCGCTGATCCTCGAATACTCCGGCCGGCACCTGGCGATGATGGAATGGGCCTCCTCGCTCAAGCTCTTCGCCTATTCCTGCATCGGGCTGGCGATCTTCTTCCCCTGGGGCGTGGCCCAGATCGACTCGCCGGGCGCCATGCTCACCGCCGCCCCCATCCTCGCGTTCAAGCTCGGGCTGGGCGGCATGACGCTGGCGGCGATCGAGACGGCGAGCGCCAAGATGCGGCTCTTCCGCGTGCCCGAATTTCTGGCCACCGCCTTCCTGCTGGCGGTGATCGGGCTGCTGGTGCATGAATTGCTGACCTGACGCGAAATGCGCACGCTCCTCACCCAAAGCATCGACCTCGACGCCGCGATCCTGCTCATCGTGTCGTTCGCGATGATCTCGCAGCGGCGCATCGTGAGCCTCGTGCACCTCTATACCGTGCAGGGCATCACGCTGGTGCTCGCCACCGGCACCGTCGCCTACGTCACCGACGAGCCGCACCTCTTCTATTCGGCGGCGATCACGCTGGCGCTCAAGGTGTTCCTCATTCCCATCCTGCTGCACCGGGTGATCGACCGCCTCGACGTGCGCTGGGACGTCGAGCCGCTGATCAACATCCCGACGACCATGCTGATCGGCATCGTCCTCGTCGTGTTCGCCTTCGATCTCGCGGCGCCGATCTCGCAGCTCTCGTCGACCATCGCCCGCTCCACGCTGGGCATCGCGCTGGCCTGCGTGCTGCTGTCCTTCCTGATGATGATCGTGCGCGCCAAGGCCCTGCCGCAGGTGATCGGCTTCCTGGCGATGGAAAACGGCCTGTTCTTCGCGGCGACGGCCGCCACCAACGGCATGCCGATGATCGTCGAACTGGGCATCGGCCTCGACGTGCTGGTGGGCGTGCTGATCCTCGGGGTGTTCATGTTCCAGATCCGGGAGCAGTTCGACAGCCTCGACATCCGGAACCTCGAGCGCCTCAAGGAGGAATAGTGCCGGCTGCCATCCACCCCGCCCTGATCGCCCTCTTCTGCACGCTGGCCGTGCCGATCGCCGGCGGCATCACGCTCGCCCTGGCGGGCCACCGCGACGACGGCCCCGAGATCAACATCGGCTTCAGCGCGGCGACGCTCGCCGCCGCGTTGTGGCTCACCGGCGAGGTTCTGCTGGGCGCGCCGGTGCTGGGGTTCGGCGAGCGGTTCTTCATCGACCCGCTCAACGCCTTTCTCGTCGCGCTCACCGCGCTCGTCGGCTTCACGACGGCGGTCTTCTCGCGCCCCTACATGCGCCACGAGCGCGACGCCGGCAAGATGACGGCGCCGCGGATGCGCCTCTTCCACAGCATGTATCAACTCTTCTGCGCGATGATGCTGATGGCGCTGACCACCAACAACCTGGGCGTGCTCTGGGTGGCGATGGAGGCGGCGACCCTCACGACCGTGCTGCTGGTCTCGGTGTACCGCACGCCCGCCAGCCTCGAAGCGGCGTGGAAATATTTCATCCTCTGCGGCGTCGGCATCGCCCAGGCGCTGTTCGGCACCATGCTGCTCTACCTCGCCGCCGACCGCGTCGTCGGCGGCGGCGAAAGCGCGCTGCTGTGGACCCATCTCGTGGCGGTCAAGAAATCGCTCGAACCCACCATCCTCGGCCTGGCCTTCGTGTTCCTGATGATCGGCTACGGCACCAAGGTGGGCCTGGTGCCGATCCACAACTGGCTGCCCGACGCCCATGCCGAAGGGCCGACGCCGATCTCGGCGGTGCTCTCGGGCCTGCTGCTCAACGTCGCGCTCTACGCCATCCTGCGCTGCAAGGTGCTTGCAGACGGCGCCATCCACAACGGCATGCCCGGCAAGATGATGGTCGGGTTCGGTCTGGTCTCGGTGGTGGTCGCGGCGTTCTTCCTGTGGCGCCAGCGCGACGTCAAGCGGATGTTCGCCTACTCGTCGATCGAGCACATGGGGCTGATCACCTTCGCCTTCGGCCTGGGCGGGCCGATCGCGAGCTTCGCCGGGCTGCTGCACATGACCGTGCATTCGCTCACCAAGTCGGCGATCTTCTTCACCGTGGGCCACGCCACGCAGCGCGCCGGCTCGCAGGTCATGGAGGACATCCGCGGCCTGCTGCACGCCAGCCCGACGCTGGGCTGGGGGCTCATCCTCGGGGCGCTGGCGATACTCGGCATGCCGCCCTTCGGCGTGTTCGCGAGCGAGTTCCTGATCCTCACGAGCGCGATGCATCAGCAGCCCTGGACCACGCCGATCCTGCTGGCGGCGCTGGCGATCGCCTTCGCCGGGGTGTTCGGACGCGTGCAGGCGATGGTGTTCGGCGAATCCAGTCTGGCGCCCGCCACCCATCGGCCGGCGCTGCTACCGGTGTTCGCGCATCTCGGCCTGGCGTTGATGCTGGGCATTTTCGTGCCGCCGTTCCTGGATCACTGGTACCGGCAGGCGGTCACGCTGCTGACACCATGATGCGCACCGCATGAACGACGCCCCGCTTCCCGAACTGTCGTGCGGCTTCGTGCGCCTTGCGGGTGCGCTGCCGGTCTGGCGCGCCGTCGTGACCCCGCGCCAGTGGCGCGATGCGGCCAGCCTCGTCCGCAGCCGCGACGGGCGCCTGGTCGCCCTCTGGGGAACCGACCGGCGCGCGCACGACGGCCGCTTCGGCGTCGCCGCGGCCTACGCGACGGCGGAGGGGTTCGTCTGGCTCGACCTGCCGATCGATGCCGCGGCCGAGGGCAGCAGTCTGCAGTACCCCGACCTCGCCGCCGACTTCCCCCCCGCCGAGCGCATGCAGCGCGCGGTCGCGGATCTCCTCGGCCTCCACGCGGACGCGGCATCGGCACGTCGCCCCTGGCTGCGCCATGCGGCCTGGCCGGAAACCTACTTCCCGCTGCGGCGCGAGGCCGACGGCGGCGAACGCTTCGCGGCGGAAGACGAGCGCTACGACTTCGTCGCCGTCGAGGGCGACGGTGTGCACGAGATCGCGGTGGGCCCGGTGCATGCGGGCATCATCGAGCCGGGACATTTCCGCTTTTCGGTGGTCGGCGAAAAGGTCCTGCGGCTGGAAGAACGCCTGGGCTACGCCCACAAGGGAATCGACAAGCGCTTCGAGGGCATGGCGGTGGCGGCGGGCGCGCGCCTTGCGGCACGGGTGTCCGGCGACAGCACGGTGGCCTACGGGTGGGCGTACTGCATGGCGGCCGAAGCGCTCTGCGCGACCGAGGTTCCGGCGCGCGCGCAATGGCTGCGGGCGCTGGCGCTGGAGCGCGAGCGCATCGCCAGCCATCTCGGCGATCTGGGTGCGCTGGGCAACGACGCCGCGTTCGCCTTCGGGCTCGCCCAGTTCTCGCGTCTGCGGGAAACCTGGCTGCGCCGCAACCGCGAGGTGTTCGGGCACCGCCTGGGCATGGACTGGATCGTTCCCGGCGGAGTGGCGGGCGACATCCCCGCGTCGACGCTGGCGCAACTGCGCGACGACTGCGCGGCACTCGACGGCGAGGTGCACCGGCTGCAGTCGATCTACGACGAGCACGCCGGCCTGCAGGACCGATTCGTCGGCACCGGGCGCATGGACCGCGACCTGGCGGCCCGCCTGCACTGCACCGGCATGGCGGCGCGCGCGAGCGGCCTGGGAAGCGATCTGCGCGCGGCGCTGCCGGTCGCGCCCTACGACCGGCTCGGCGTACACGTGGCGCGGGCGGCGGGCGGCGACGTCGCGGCCCGCGTGGCGCTGCGCTTCGCCGAACTCTACGAGTCCTTGCGGCTCCTCGGCGACATCGCCCGCGACGTCCCCGACGGCGCGATCCGGACCCATGCCGGCGCGGCGGCGCCGGATGCGTTCGGGGCCGGCGCCGTCGAAGGGTGGCGCGGGGAAGTGTGGGTGGCGATCGAGTCCGATGGCCAGGGACGCATCCGGCGCGCCCACTGCCACGATCCGTCGTGACAGAACTGGCCGGC